>JACNLN010000019.1 GCA_014381485.1 Fidelibacterota bacterium | reverse complement strand
AAATACCGACCTTTTGAATCTCCGATTATTAAAGGAAATCATCATAACACAATCTATTAGTAGCCATCTGACCAAGAACTCCTCTCCCCTGGTGGGAGAGGACAATGGAGAGGGGGTTCGTTTTCAATTTGTATGGTTTAAAATGTACAGCAGCGACGAGACTCGAGGTCAAGTTGCGTTTAATTCTAAATGTTTTGGACAGCACTGATTTTCAACACAATTTTTTCTGCCGTAATGGGCATGGATCGAATCCGGATTCCAAGAGCGTCTTCAACTGCGTTTGCTACAATGGGTGCGGCGGGAATCATGGTATGTTCACCCACTCCTCTTGCTCCAAATGGTCCATCGGGTTGTGGCACTTCAACGATAATGGGTACAACTTCATCCGGAATATCCTTTGATGTAGGAATCTTATAATCGGTAAAATTTGGATTCAGCAGTTTTCCTTTATCATCAAATCGCATATCTTCGTATAAAACTGTTCCAAGACCCTGAAGCAATCCACCTACAATCTGTCCTTTGACAAGATCTGGATTCAATGCTTTTCCCACATCGACTGCCAGAACTACTTTCGGAACCCTGACTTTTCCTGTCTCCCTGTCAATCTCAAGGGTAATGGCACTTGCACCAACGGTGTAATGAACGTTCAGTTTCCCACCCTGACTTGTCTCTGGATCACTCAAAGCAGAAGCAAATTCGGGCATAAACATTCCTCTACCAACTATAGGACCTCCTCGAAAAGTTCCATCCTTCTTTCCAATACCTGATATTACAAAATCCCCAAGGGGAAGGGAAAAATCTTTATCTATCTTCGATTTCACCTGTTCATCTTCAAGATAAAGAACATCTCTTTCCTTCCCAAGTGCCCGTTCAATAAGATCAAATATCTGTTCTCTTGCATCCATTGCAGCCATTTTAACAGCATTCCCGCAGCCCCAGGTTACATGAGATGCTACCGTCTGCCATTCGTAGGGATTTCTGTCTGTATCGGGAGTTTCTATCCTGATTTTTTCAATGGGTACGGAAAGAACCTCTGCAGCAATCTGAGCCATAACTGTCTGATATCCCTGACCAATTTCCATCCCTGATACGAGGATATTCAAACTGCCATCCTCATTGAACTTTACAAAAGCTGTGGATGAGGCATTTGGCGGCATAGCAGGTGCTTTCCAGAAAAGTGCAAAACCTTTGCCAATTACTTTATTGGAATCTTGAGATTGTTCTTTCTTCCCCCATTCAATTTCCTCAGCAGTCTTATCAATTGCCTGTAGCAAACCATTGGGATTCATAGGTGCTCCATAAGCCAAAGAGTCCCCTTCCCTGATGGCGTTTTTTCTTCTGAACTCGACAGGATCCATTCCAATCTTTTTGGCAATTTCATTGATGTGCGATTCGAGTCCAAAAAGAAATTCAGAATATCCAAACCCACGATATGGTCCACCAGGAGGAAGGTTTGTATACACACAGTATGAATCAATTTTGACATTCGGAATTCTATACGGTCCTGTAGCAGAAAGTCCCGCAGCATTTACAACATTAGCTCCATATTCAACATAAGCACCCGCATCCCAGAACAGGGTATAATCGATAGCAGTAATTGTCCCATCTTTTTTTACCCCAATCTTAATTCGTGCAGTCAGTCCCTGTCTTTGATAGGTATTGTAAAACTCCTGTGCTCTTGACCAGAGGATCTTCACAGGATTTCCCTGGACTGCTGTTGCCAGAGCCGCTGCCAGGATTTCCATGGATACGCCTGCTTTTCCCCCAAAACCACCACCCACAAAGGTAGAAATAACCCGAATATCACGGTGGGATAATTCAAGCGGTGCCAGAGCTTCCGTAAAAAGGTGTCTCTGCGTATTTGGCGATTGCGAAGCGGTCCAGAGTGTCAGCCTACCCGAGTGGTCATACAGTCCAATAGCTCCGTGAGGTTCAATGGCACAATGAGCGTATCTTGGAACAGTGTAGATATCTTCAAGTACAAAATCTGCTTCCTTAAAAGCTTTTTCGGAATCTCCTTTTCTAACCTTTCTCAAATGTGCAATATTGGTATCTTTCTTAGGAAAGAACCATGGAACATGCCAATAATCGCTCAACTCAGGATGGATGATAACCGGATCACCTGACATAGCATCTTCTACGTTCAAAACTGGGGTTAATTCGCTATAATCCACCCGAATAAGTTTCGCTGCCATTTTAGCGCTTTGGGGATCTCGAGCAATAACCGCAGCTACTTGCTCTCCTACAAATCTCACGCGATTTTGTGCAAAAATGTATCTGTCGTGCATATACAACCCAAATCGATAGGGAAAATCCATACCAGTGACAATCTTTACCACTCCGGAGATTTTTTCAGCTTCGGAAGTATCAATCCTGTTTATGAGTGCATGGGCAAAAGGACTCTCCACAATCTCAGCAAATAGAAGATTTGGTCCAAAATTGATGTCATCCACAAACTGTGCTGTCCCTGAGATTTTTACCTTTCCATCAACCCTTACAGATGGTTTGCCAATATATTTTAACTCACTCATAACACGATTCCCATTTCTTACTCATTTGGCTCTTTAACATAATCCATAACTGCATTAATGATTGGAGCATAACCTGTGCACCTGCATAGATTCCCAGACAATGCCTCAATAATTTCTTCTCTGGAGGGTTTGGGATTTTTCTCAAGTAACTCATTTGTTGAAATTACCATACCCGGTGTACAAAATCCACACTGAAAGGAATTATGATCTAAAAATACTTTTTGAAGAGGGGTCAAATCTTCCTTCATCAATCCTTCCAAAGTGAGCACATTCTGACCGTCAATCTCAATTGCAAGGACAAGACAGCTTCTAACTGTTTTGCCATTAATCAATACTGTGCACGTTCCACAATCACCCCGGTTACATCCACATTTGGGACTTTTGATTCCAAGTCTATCTCTCAGCATATCAAGCAGAATCTCACTCGGTTTCACTTCAAGACTTCTTTTCTCCCCGTTTAAAGTAAATGTGATTGTCTGTTTCATAATTTGTACCCCAGTACCAAAACTAA
>JACNLN010000139.1:4384-15712 GCA_014381485.1 Fidelibacterota bacterium | reverse complement strand
GCCGATTATTAAAGGAACTGGAAGAAAAAGAATGATTTTGCTGAACAGAAGGTTAATTAACCAGGTTAGAACAAAAGTTAAAGAATTTGTAATTTGAAAAATATGAGTAAATAAATCTATTTGGGGAAATAGAAACCATGATACTTCTCAATCCGAAAAAATACAATATCGAACATTCAGACAAGCACTTCCAGGAGATCATCCGTAAAACCATAGACTTCTTTGAAAGCAAAGGACTGAAAAAAATCAAGGATGACGATCAGCAAAGATCCTGGTATTCTGACTTTCTGGACTTCGTGAAAAAAGAAGGAATATTTGCGACTCTTCTGACTCCTTCTGAATATGGTGACCAAGAAGCCCGCTGGGACACCTGGCGAATTGCCCACTACAATGAAATCCTCGCCTTTTACGGATTAGCATACTGGTACACCTGGCAGGTGTCTATACTCGGTCTCGGCCCTATCTGGATGACAAAAAACGAAAGACTAAAGCAAAGAGCTGCTAAATATCTCAGAGAAGGAGATGTGTTCGCCTTCGGTCTATCCGAAAGGGACCACGGAGCCGATATCTACTCTACCGAGATGTCGCTTACACCCCAGGTAGATGGTACATATCAAGCAAACGGTTCAAAATATTACATCGGTAATGGAAATATCGCTAAGATGGTATCCACCTTTGGAAAAATGGCTGATTCTGGGGACTATGTGTTTTTTGTTGCCAATTATCTGCACGATAATTACGACTGTGTGAAAAATGTCGTCTCCAGTCAAAACTATGTGGCTGAATACGCTCTCAATGACTATCCCATCACGGAAGAGGATATCCTGTCAAAAGGTCAGGATGCCTGGGATACTGTTTTAAATACAGTCAATATTGGAAAATACAACCTCGGTTGGGCGTCCATCGGAATCTGTACTCACTCCTTCTATGAAGCCATCAACCACGCAGCACACCGCAAGCTCTACAATATGTACGTGACAGATTTCCCCCACGTAAAGCAGATGTTTACCGATGCTTATACGCGTCTGGTGGCAATGAAACTTTTCGCCATGAGAGCAGCAGATTATATGCGTGTTGCATCGCCGGATGACAGGCGTTATCTACTGTACAATCCAGTCGTCAAGATGAAGGTAACGACACAAGGTGAGGAAGTAATTAACCTTCTCTGGGATGTCATTGCCGCAAAGGGGTTTGAAAAGAACACCTATTTCGAAATGGCTGCCAGGGATATTCGAGCATTACCAAAACTTGAAGGAACGGTTCATGTGAACGTTGCTCTCATCGTAAAATTCATTGCCAATTACTTTTTCAAACCAGCAAAATTTCCCGAGGTAGAAAAACAGTCTGAACCGAAAAATGACGACTTTCTCTTTAATCAGGGACCAACCCGTGGATTGGGGAAAATCCGCTTCCACGATTACAGAATTGTCTACAACAGGGTGGATCTTCCCAATGTGAACATATTCAAAAAACAGATTCGAATATTCAAATTGTTCCTCCTCCTCGCAAAACCAAATAAAAAACAACGCAAAGATATTGACTTTCTACTTACTCTGGGAGAAATCTTCACTTTGGTTGTTTACGGACAGCTCCTTCTTGAAAATGCGAAGATATACAATATCGAAGATGATATTGTAGATCAAATCTTTGATTTCATGGTAAGGGATTTTTCTAAGTTTGCTCTCCAGATGTATTCAAAACCGAGCACTACAAGACGACAGATGAGACTCTTTTCTATGATGATCAAAAAGCCTGCGGTTAATAAAGACCGATTCAACCAAGTGTGGGAAAATTACGTTTATATGGTAAAAGATCAGTACATAATGAGTGAATAAAAAAGTCTTTTACATACGGCACATAAAATGAGACCAAAAATCCAGTTCTTAGAAAACACTCTCATAGAGAGGATTATTGCTGAAGCGAAGGAAATCCTCTCCACCTTGGGTGTAGAAATCAACAATCCTGCTATCCTCTCTTTATTATCCGATCACAGTGCCAAAGTAGATATAGAAAAAGAACGGGTTTTTCTCCATTCCAATCTAGTAGATAAAGCACTCTCAACCACACCCCAATCCTTCCGGCTTTATGATACTCTAGGAAACGAAACTAATAACTTCTCTAAAAACAATGTTCATTTTACTCCCGGTTCTGCTGCGATAAATATTCTCGATTCCAACACTAAAAAGATCCGTAAACCCACAACGGAAGACTATATAAATTACGTGAAAGTTGTAAGCCAGCTTCCCCATCTTGCTTCTCAGAGTACTGCCTTTATACCGGCAGATGTATATGAAAAAATATCGGATAGCTACCGACTTTTCCTTAGTCTTTTGTATGGAGAAAAACCAATCGTAACCGGAGCTTTTACCGCTGAATCTTTCCATGTGATGAAAAATCTTCAACTCGCTGTTAGAGGGTCGAAAGAGGCTCTTCGAGAAAAACCCCTAACCATCTTCTCCTGCTGTCCAACTGCTCCATTGAAATGGAGTTACGCTACTTCCCAGAATCTGATTGATTGCGCCAAGTACTCCATTCCTGTAGAATTTATTTCCATGCCCCTCTCCGGTTTTGTAGCTCCAGTCACACTCACAGGAACCCTTATTCAACATACTGCTGAAACATTAAGCGGAATTGTCATTGGTCAACTCACTAATCCTGGAACTCCTATACTCTATGGAGGATCTCCGGCTATCTTTGATGTGAGGTATGAGACTACTCCCATGGGAGCAATCGAAACTATGATGATTGATTGTGCTTATAACGAAATCGGGAAATATCTTGACCTTCCCACTCAGGCATATATTTCCCTGAGTGATTCAAAACAGCTCGATGCTCAAGCCGGACTGGAAAGTGGCATAGGAGCAACCCTGGCTGCACTGGCAGGAATAAACAACATTTCTGGACCGGGGATGCTCGACTTTGAAAGCTGCCAGAGTCTCGAAAAACTTGTGCTTGATAATGAAATATGCGGAATGGTATCTCGTCTTATAGAAGGAATCAATCCCAAAGAAGATTTCCCTGCCATCTCTCTATTTACGGAGCTGCTTGATGAGAAACATCTACTCATTGCCGATCATACCAGACGATATCTCAGAGATGAGCATTTTTTCCCTGGACCGGTGATTGACCGGGCTAACCGATCCCGTTGGATTGAAGAGGGAGAAAAAACACTTTTTGATCGAGCCCAAGGAGAGGTGGAAAAATTAATCAAAAGTTATCAACCATCTCAGTTGTCTGACGAAATAAAAAATGAACTTATCCAACTAATGGAAAGAGAGGCCCAACGGTTTGGTCAGGAAAAACTTCCCAAAAGATAAATTCAATTAATTGTTCTTCACCGATCAGTCAAAAGCCTGATAAATCAGTCAGGCGCTTGACAGGCCAGCCGGGCTCCTGACCGGTCCGTCAGTAGCCGGATAAATTAGTGGGGGTAAGGAAGGAGTGAATATGGAAAAGCTTGCTTTTGTGACATTGAGGGAGACCCTCAGGAATGATCGGCTCAGAAAGATTAAAGCTTCAGGACCTCCCCTCTTTCCCCTCCCCCGACAAGTCGGGATCTTGGGACTTGCTAAGGAGGGGTGTAGGGGTGGTCGTTTTAAAATATATCCGACAGGAGCCGGACAAGTTCCGTCAGGAACCAAACAAGATTACCTACAAAAATTTGTGATGAACCAATTGATTGACAAACATAATTCTTGTATAAAAAAATGGATATACTAAAAAAAATCTCGGTTTCGATACAGCATGGTGACGATCAGTCAGTATTCACGTTAACCAAGCGGGCAATCGAAATGAATATCCCCCCAAAAGATATTCTGGATCATGGTTTGATTGATGGTATGAATATCATCGGAGATAAATTCAAACATCACGAAATATTTCTCCCTGATGTCCTTCTGGCTGCTAGGGCTATGTACGCTGGCATGGATCAACTGAAACCCCTTCTTGTCAAAGATGGGATTCCCAGCATGGGAAAAGTTGTTATTGGACCCGTTCGAGGAGATCTTCACGATATTGGTAAAAATCTTGTGGGGATCATGTTGAAAGGTGCAGGATTTGATGTCATCGATTTGGGTAAGGATGTTCCCCCCGAGAAGTTTGTGAATACCGCCACAATTGAAGGAGCCAAAATTATTGGCATGTCCGCTCTATTAACCACTACTATGCCCGTTATGAAAGAAGTAATCACTATTCTTAGAAATCAAAACCTCACTGACAAAATCAAGACAATCATTGGTGGAGCTCCCCTTTCTAAAGAGTATGCTCGGCAGATTGGAGCTGATGTTTATGCTTACGATGCTGCTAACGCTGTTGAATCGGTAAAACAACTTATACAAAAATAGGTCTATGGAACCAATTCTTGACCGAATTAAAAAAGGAGAAATCCTTGTAGCTGATGGTGCTATGGGTACTATGCTTTTTCAAAAAGGGCTGAAACCAGGAGAATGTCCCGAAACGTTAAATCTTACCAACCCCGAAATCCTGGAAGACATTGCCAGGGATTTTTTAAATGCTGGGGCTGAAATTATTCAAACCAATACATTTGGTGCCTCACCCATTAATCTTAGAGAGTATGGTATGGAGGATAAAACGGAAGAGATCAACACAACTGCTGTCTCGTGTGTGAAAAAGTCGGTGAAAGGTCAGGCTTACATTTCCGGATCTTGTGGTCCCTCTGGAAAATTACTGAAGCCTTACGGTGACGTAAGCTCTGAGAGTCTGTTTCTCAGTTTCTTCCGTCAGATGAAAGCGTTAGTTACATCTGATGTTGATATTATATGCGTTGAAACTATGATTGACTTACAGGAAGCTACTCTGGCAGTCAAGGCTGCAAAAACTGCATCTCCTCAGATTCCTGTGATGGCTACTATGACATTTGATAAGACTCCAAAAGGTTTCTATACAGTGATGGGGGTAAGTATAAAGAAAGCAGCCGTGGATCTTCAAGAAGCAGGAGCTGATATTGTCGGTTCAAACTGTGGAAATGGAATTGAAAATATGGTTGAAATTGCCGTGGAATTTAGCAACTCAACAAACCTGCCACTGCTGATTCAGTCTAATGCGGGTCAACCTGAAACAAGAGAGGGAAAATTGTTTTACTCCGAAACACCCGGACTTTTTGCTGAAAAGACAAAAGACTTAATCGATGCTGGTGTATCCATCATTGGGGGATGTTGCGGTACAACCCCTGAACATATCAAAGCAATACGAAAGTCCGTCAACAGTTTTCAACATTCAACTGAGTAATCCTTGCATTAATTCCTCTTTTCCGTTCCTCACACCTCTTATTGATATACTCATCACATCGGTAACTTAACTAACTTATAGTTTATCCTTTCACAATCCTGTCGTTTGGTTTTATACATCAATTTCCGTAATTTTCCCATGGTAATGTTAGAAATTTTTCTCTCAAGTCTGGGGTCAGAATTCAGTGATCGATCATATCAGCACAAAAAAAGCATTTGGGATTACGATCCTGTCCCTTTTACTCTCTGGAATTCTGACATATGGCACAATCTTGTTTTTCCAGAAAGGTGAGAGGTTTTTTCTCGCTAATTATGTTGGATTGTTTCTTGGTGAGCTATTTCTCATTATTCCCGCTATCATATTTCTCTCGGGTAAGATTAATCTTCGCTCCAGCCTGAGAATAAATCCCATTCCCCACAAGATTATCGTAACCACCGTAGTGATGTCATTTGGTTTGTCCATCCTGGCAGATGAATTGGATCGGATCATTGCAATTATTCTCCCGCCCCCTGATTTCCTTATCCAAATCGTCCACTCTCTTAAAGCTGAAGATACCACTTCTCTGATCCTGATATTTCTGGGAGGTGTTCTGTTAGCAGCGGTATCAGAAGAATTACTTTTCAGGGGATTTCTACAACAGATTCTAGAAAAACAATGGGCAGACATTACAAAAGCGGTGCTGGTTACAAGCCTATTTTTTGCTGTCATTCATATGAATCCCTGGTGGATTATCCAGATTTACCTGATGGGAGTAATCCTCGGATTTCTTGCATGGCGGACCAATTCCGTTTTCCCCTGCATTATTTTTCACGGTATCAATAATGGACTCGCTTTTGCATACACTAACTTTGGAGATTCTATTGAATCGTGGTATTTGTGGAAAGGACATGTCTCGCCTATTCTACTCATCTGTGCTATCATTCTAACATTTTTGGGATTCAAACATCTTGCCATAGAGAAATAAAATGTTGAATTTTCAAAGGTAATGTTGGAGGTAAAATGACTGCAGGAACTTTTGGAAAAAGACAAATGCTCGAGACGGAGATAAAAGTTCTCTTAGATACATTTCGTCGGTTGATGCGAAGGCGAGCCCGAACGAACCTGCACAAACTTCTGACAAAAACCCATCCGGCTGATCTCTCCCTTCTATTCCGCTATTTCAACGAACTTGAACGATCAACCCTTTTCAATCTATTTAAAGACACTCCACAGGCAACTGAGTTTATCAGTGAATTAGATGATTCCATTATTGTGGAGCTTTTAGAACCGCTTGAACCCATTGAAATAGGACATATCCTCACTGAGATAAGCTCCGATGATATGGCGGACATTCTTAATCTGTTACCAGAGGAAAAAGCCACCGCCATTCTTGACACCCTGAAAAAGGAAGAATCAGAAGAACTTGAGGAATTGATGGCTTATCCAGAGGATAGCGCTGGTGGAATTATGTCCTTAGATGTTTTTTCCTTACCAGGAACAACCCAGGCTGGTGATGCCATCAAAACCATTCAGGAATCTGAAGATGCTGAAATGGTTTTCTACCTGTATGTAACTGATGAATCAAACCGACTTTCTGGAGTAATTTCACTGAGA
Source organism: Fidelibacterota bacterium (assembly GCA_014381485.1). Taxonomy (GTDB): domain Bacteria; phylum Fidelibacterota; class Marinisomatia; order Marinisomatales; family CAZVFT01; genus JACNLN01. The sequence continues at coordinate 8,872 of JACNLN010000139.1, read as the reverse complement.
GAACTTGTCACGCTATCTCCAACCACCGAACTTAGTAATATCATGACCCATGATGTAGTTTCAGTAACTCCAGAAACCGATCAGGAAGAAGTCGCTCGACATGTGTCAAAATATAATTTGCTTGCCATACCCGTTGTCGATAAAGATAACACCCTGCTCGGTATTGTCACTGTTGATGACATTGTTGACGTGATTCGTGAGGAAGCATCAGAAGATTTTCTCCAGATGGCTGGCGTTGGTAAAGACCGTGAAATCCTTCTGAAATCAACATGGGAAAATGCCCGGTTACGGCTACCGTGGTTGTTTGCCAGCTGGGTCGGAGGAACCATCGCTGCCTTTATTATCGGTAAGTTCGAAAATATGCTTGAGAACCTTGTTGTTCTGGCAGCCTTCATTCCTGTGATTGTTGGCATGGGTGGTAATATCGGTACACAATCTTCCACAATCATTATCAGGGGATTTGCTACAGGTCGCATCCAGTTGGCTCAGGTGGGAAAGGTAATCCTTAAAGAAATAAGAGTTGGTGTCTTGCTTGGCGTTTTTTATGGGTTCCTGCTGGGAATAGTAGCATACTTCAAATTTTTTGATATTTCAGATCCCTTCCTCTTGGGACTGGTCGTGGGGCTATCTATCTGTGCTTCAATGTTGATTGCCACCTCAATTGGAACCCTTGTCCCGATTTTCCTGAGAAAACTGAATGTAGATCCTGCAATAGCCTCCGGACCCTTTGTAACAACATCCGTGGATGTTCTTGGAATTTTTATCTATTTTATCATTGCGGCTCTTATCCTTTCCCACTAGATTTAATCAATGATGACTATTTTAGCGGCAGTTTTTACAATCTCACTGATTCTCTATTCCTGCACACTCCTTCTATTTATCCTGGGGCTTTTCAGACAGAAAGAACATCGTTATCACAACAGACCTTTTGTCTCTGTGATTATTCCAGCAAAAAATGAAAAAGACCACATAGAAAACATACTTTATGACGTGACACATCAAACCTATCCTAAAGACAAATACGAAATTATCATTGTCGATGATGAATCCACAGATGTCACCCCAAACATCTGTAACGCTTATGTCGAGAAATACCAGAATGTGAAACTTCTATCAACCAACAGTTGGGATTCTTCTCTCAGATATAAAAAAAAACCTCTCGATCTTGGGATTAAAAATGCCGCTGGAGAAATTCTCCTCTTCACAGACGCTGATTGCCATGTACTTAGCACCTGGATAGAAACAATGGTATCGTATTTCACTCCCGAGGTGGGATTGGTGATCGGTTATTCAGAATTGGTGCCTTATCACACTCTCTTAGAAAAAATCCAGACCATCGATTTTTTTATGTTGATGAATGCTGCCAGAGGATGTACCCAGCTTGGTCTCCCCTTCGCCTGTACCGGTCAAAATCTTGCTTATCGGAAAAAAGCCTTTGAAGAGGTAGGAGGCTTCTCATCCTTTGCCGATTCGGTGGGTGGCGATGATACCTTGTTCCTTCAACAAATAAAAAAGAAGACCTCGTGGAATATATCCTTTGCTATTAATCCGGGTGCGTATGTGTCCAGTTCGCCAACACAGATATTGAATCAGCTCCTGACTCAAAGAATTCGATGGGCGGCTGATTCTCTTTCTATCAAACATACAGATCCGCTGTTTTTCAGCATTATCATCACGACCTTTCTGGCAAACCTTACCCCATTGCTTTTAATGATTTCTCTTATCTTCTCAGGATCGCTCTTCCTTCTTCTTTTAAAAGGACTTCTCATTAAATTCATTATGGAAGCTATGTTAATGATGAAAGGCACAAGCACCTTTCAGAGACAGGAGATACGCTCCATTTTTCCTGCATGGTTTTTCTTCCAGATTCCGTATGTCGTCACAATGGGATTTATCAGTCTATTAGGGAATCGGTTCCCATGGGGAGGTCGGTTTAATTGATTATTGCCCTCTCAATACTCCCCATTTTGTATCTGCTTTTTCTTCTCTGGCTTCGGAATGGACTCAGTTCCACAGATACAGATATTTCTATTGAAAAGCATCCCACGGTATCCGTCATCGTCGCTGCAAGGAATGAGGAGGATTCAATCGGAAATCTGCTCGAAAATCTCCTGAACCAAAGTTACCCACAAGAACAGGTTGAGATAATCATCGTTAACGATAACTCAACAGACTTGACCGGAGATATTATTGACAGATATGCCAAAAAACATTCCCAAATCAAACACCTTTTGATTCAGGATACACCACCAGATTGGTCTCCTAAAAAATGGGCACTCTCCAGAGCTATACAGGATTCCTCAGGTGATATCCTTCTCTTTACTGACGCTGACTGTACTATGACATCAAACTGGATCACGTTGATGGTATCATCTTTTTCAGATGAAACAATCGGTATAGCTGCAGGGCCTAATCTTCTTAGAAAAGATGGCGGACTAATGGATCAAATGCTATTGCACGATTCCATTGGACAGGATGCATTCACCGCTGGAACCATTCTTCGTGGACTTCCACTCACTTGTACCGGCAGGAATCTTGCAATTCGACACACTGCTTTCGAAGATGCCGGCGGATACGATGGTACTGAAACTTTTATATCAGGCGATGATGATCTTCTGATGCATAAAATCATCTCCTCTGGCTGGAAAGTATCTTTCACTATTCATACTGATGCAGTGATCCAAAGCTATCCACCTTCTGACTTTGTGGAGTTTATTAAACAACGACTTCGATTCGCTTCAAAAGGGAAGTCATACTACACTCTTCCCTTTACTTCCAACCATTTAAAAACAGTCCTCCTCTTCCTTTTTATCACAAACCTGTCGGTACTGAGTGGACAAATATCATTTCTCATCAATCAAAATATCCCCGCTCTTATACCATGGATCATAAAAATGGTGGCGGATTGGACTCTGATGAAGAAATATACTTACTTAATTTCCCGCCAACTCAACGTTTTTACGCTGATACTTACCGGAATCTGGCATAGTCTATATGTAGTTATATTCGGTTTGCTCGGACCTTTTGTTCCTATCTCGTGGAAAGGGCGACATAGTTCACCAAGGATTTCAAACCATCTCAATAAACAATGATAATCATAGAGCAATGGATAAATTGCAATGTGCCTGACTGTTCTGATAAAACGGTAGACAGAAAATATTATTTCCCCTCTGAATAAGAAACATTGAAAATACAACACAAAATAATTTCGATCTTTTTGCTTGTGATAACTGGTTCAATTCATGGTGAGGAAATCTGCCATTACACCGTTTCCATCTGGTCAATTCCCATAGTAGAAATAACAATGACACGTTCTGACACAGATGAAGACAATATAAGAGAACTGGAATTTCGTACAAAAACAATTCTCATTTTATCACTATTTTTCCCCGTGGACAATCAATATAAAACCATCTACGATATCTCCACCTTTCAGATGCTTCAGTATGAGAAAAAGGTGGATCAGAAAAATGTTTCTCAGACATTAAATATCTCCTGGGAAGAAAAAGATAGCTTATATCACTCAGATAAAACTAAATACAAACGTACACCAGATTTCCACAACATCTTCTCACTGATGATGCGAGGTAGAAATTCGGATTGGGAAAGCATTGATACAAAGTGGTGGAATGTAGATCAAGAGGGATTTCCATATCGGGTACGCTACCTCTGGATCGATTCAGTTTCTGTTGATATAAATGGAAAATCCATTCTCGCTGATCATTACAGGATTGATCTTGTCCCTGCTGAGGAAGAGCCGACGCAACTTGTGGATATCACAGATGTTTTTACCTGGGGGATTGCTCTGGAAGAGTGCATCAGACAAATATGGATTGAAAAAAGTGGAGAACGACGTATATTAAGAGGCGAAGTAAAAGTAAAAGGAATCACATTAATAGCGGAAATAAAAAATGACTGACTTTAAACCAACTATCGAAAAAGCACAACCACCAGAAGATACAAAAACTTTCTTTAAACAGTACGGTAAAAGTCTCCTGCTATGGATTGGGATAATAGCGGCTGTTATATTCCTTCTGTATCTTAGAGTTGATGAAAAAATCATTGCTATTTTTGTAGTGATTTTGGCTTTATTTACAAAAGCCTTTGCCGCATTAGGGGCGCTTATTGTACTCGTTCCCGTCGTGGGACCCCTGATTGTAAAAGTCTTTTCCATTCCCTTATTCTGGATTATCAATGGGTTGGGGTATTTTGTATCCATTATCGCCATTAAGAAGGGATACACAAAAGAAGTAGTACACTCCCGTACTCTGACTATTGCCGTATTGATCGGGATTTTACTGGGATATGTTATAGGTAATCTGCTTCCAATCAGGTAACTAACCTGAAAAATTCGCCACAAAAACACAAAGACACAAAAAAGTATCGATAATAAGGAAGTTGGAAATAGAGGGGGACTATGAATTCATGAATAAAAATCGGTTCATCATTTTTTCTGTAAATCCCTTCCTATTAATCCTTTGTGTCTTG
>JACNLN010000139.1:0-4298 GCA_014381485.1 Fidelibacterota bacterium | reverse complement strand
GTGGCTGATGAATTAATCAAGCTAAAAAGGCAGGTGGTCAATCAATTATACTAAAATGTAGTTTTTTTAAATATTTTATCCTTCAACCCACGATTAATTTTATATCGACTGAATTCCATCCGAATGGATCCATTGAAGTCATCACTTTCGGAATCATTTAGAATACGATGCCGCTCACCAAAGGGACCTCCTAACGGTTCTCGATTTCCGATGGTGGCAAGGAAATCACCCCCGAAATGAAAATTCATTTCTGATATTTTCGGTAGATATATACCCTCTTCAATTTCTTCAAATTCGTTGTTCACAGACATCACCTTCATATCACCCAAATACGACTCCATTTTTGTAATGACCCAATACTCAGAATTTATCCAAAGACGTGTAATCAAATTCACTGAATCCAGAGAGCTCAGGTCATTAAATCTAAATTCTACGGAATCAGTATTGATTGCCCCCTCTATTATCCAATGGTGATGTCCCATTAACAAAGTAGAATCCACAACAGATGGCTGCATTAATCTATTAAAAGTTCCAAGCGGCGAAGTAGTCACCCCAGTTTTCGGAACAACTGCAAATCCGTCAGCCTCAATTTTTACCTTATCCGGCTGTTTGAAATACAATTTCACCACTTTCTTGGGCATCCGGAATCTCGGCATATTTACGGAAATCTTCACTTTCACAGTATAATCCTCGACCTTTTGGAATTGCGTAACCAGACTGTCAAGAATAGATGCTATAGAGATTTCCCTTACTGCCAATTTTCCAGAATTCTGGGCAGAATTTATTTGTGTAAAACATGCCCAAGTAACAACAACCAGTGTAATAATTATGTTTTTCGTCCTTAATAACCTCATTAGTAATTATGTTAAAATATCTTTTCGAGTAAATACAGAAAAACTGACTCCCAGAAAACTTAAAGAATAGGCAAAAAGAATTAAAAAACTTTTTCCGATATCGCCCCAGGGAATGGGATTATGAAACACCTTTTTCCAGATATCAAAATAGGTAGTAAATAGAAACGGTTTAATCTTCTCAAACAAATCCAACGGTATGCTGGAAACAGCCAGAAAAACAATCAATACTGCCATGGCGCCGATGATGGGACCTATTCCGTTGTTCACCATTGAGGAAAACATAAAACATAATGTCGCCACCACACTCATCACCCCAATTGCAAATAGAAATGAAAGAGCAAATCTGAGCCAGGCTGTTTCAGGGGGTAATATCAAAATCCCTTTGTGAATAATCATCAGGTCGCCTGTCCCTAACCAGAGCGACCCAAGGCCAAGACTCATCAACGCAAAAAATAAGATCAATATGGCTGTGTAGATGTAGGTAGCAAACAATTTTGATAATAAGATTTTCCAACGTGAAATGGGTCGTGTCAGGTAAATCCGAAATGTCCCCGCTGCGCCTTCTCCAGCAACCACATCTCCAGCTACCAACATCACGAGAAATGGAATATGTACCCATAAAAAATTCATCACAATGTACGTGGCAAGAAATCCGTTGAATAACGTTCCCACAGTCGTGAAAACACCTTCCAACTGGTGTGTCATTTCCCTGTGAATTTGTCCTCCACCAACTTTGAAACCCCACAGAATCAGTGGCATCAGAACAGCAATAGCGAAAAAACCGATAAAACTACGCCACTTACCAGAAATTTTGATCAACTCATTTTTAATCAACATCAGAAACATATTACAATCCCTACCCTGATTAATTCACCAGCTTTGTAATTTTGTGTATGAGTCATCTTAATATTTGAGCTGCTAATGACGATAAAACGTAAATATGTAAAACGTAAATCGTGCTCCTTTACATATTTACGTTTTACATAATTACACAATGTTATGATTTCTCTATCCATTATTATTAATTCACTTAGTTCAGGTAGTACATTCGCTCATGAATTATTCAGGCTACAATACTTCTTCGGTCAGTGATAGAAAATAGTCCTCGAGAGACCTTCGCGGAATAACTGAGGTTACTTCCAAGCCGTTTTCTACTAGAGCTTTGGTTATTTCTGGTAACCGATGAGTGGTTACTCCAACTTTCAGCGTATTTCCAATCACGTTCACATTTTTTACAAAATCGAATTGATCTATAATTTTTCGTGCCTTTTCGATAGGGGTCGCTTGAATTTCCGCAACAAATAGATCGGTCTCTTTCAATAAATCATCTACATTCCCGGATATGATCAATTTCCCCAGATCGATGATAGCCATAGAGGTACAGACCTGCTCCACCTCGTGCAGAAGATGTGAGGAGAGGAAAATACTGATTCCCTCCAATGCCAGTGATTTGATGAGATCTCTTACCTCCTTCATACCGCGAGGATCAAGACCACTCGTCGGTTCATCAAGAATCAACAGCCTTGGCTTACTCAATAGAGCTTGAGCTATGCCCAATCTCTGTTTCATCCCGTGAGAGTAAGCTTTTAATTTATCATTCCCCCGATCAGAAAGTCTCACCATTTCCAGCACTTCATCAACTCTGGACCTGGAAACACTCTCCAAATCCGCCAGCATCTGGAGATTACGTCTTGCTGATAGATTTTTATAAAATGATGGTTCTTCGATTACAGCCCCCACGCCCCGTAGCACCCTGTTCCGAAATGGAATAATTGACTTCCCAAAAATTTTAATTTCTCCCTTATCGGGTTTTACCAGAGCGAGCATCATCCGAATGGTTGTGCTCTTCCCTGCCCCGTTAGGACCGAGAAAACCGAATATCTCTCCCTCGCCAACATCAAAGGAAAGATTATCCACAGCTTTACGATGACCGTAAGACTTAGTCAGATTAGATACGCTCAGGACATATTCAGTCATAAAAATAGTACCATTCGTTTAACAAATGGACAGAAAAGGTGAGATGATCTGTTGAAAGCCACTTATCCTTAAAAGACTATTGATATCAATAGTTCTGATGTTCATATCCCTTTCGGGCAGGTTGGTTCCCATTTCCAAACTCAGGGTAAATTTATTTATTTCATCACACATTATTGTCTATCAGGCTCCCGACTGATAGACAATCTTTTCCGTCTCCTGACGGATAATCTTATTTTTAAACCATCTCCTTCTCCGTCGTAAGCTGGACACGTCTGTTTCCCCTCTTTGACAAGGAGGGGATTAAGGGAAGGTCTTTCTGGGGAATCCCCTTGAGCAACTTTAATTTTCAAGAAACTATTTCCCAAGGGTATTCCTTAATGTTGTAAAAGTAAGCTTTCATACATTCACCCCCTCTTTTTATTCTCCCCTCCCGATAGAATCGGGATTTTCAACTCTCAAGGGGGAGAAGGTCATAATTGCCTGCTTTCTGATAATCATCGCCTTTGCAAATCTCCTCTCACTTGACGCTTGTCTGGCCACTGACTGATCTGCTAAGAACCAATTTATTTTATGGATTCACCCAGCTTTACGCCATCCATGGTAATCAGAATCGTCGGTTTTGGACATATATGACCTTCCTCTACCTCGCCATGCTCGTGGTGTTCAGCTTTATGCTCCACCTCAGCTGGAATAATCATCACCTTTCCCATAACCTCCACATATTTCCCCTCACAATCTGACGGAACCGTAACAGAATGATCCAGACTTTTTGTGATTATAGTGTGGCCCGAACCATCATCCAGCTCCAACCAGCATCCCGACCCTTTGCAAACTCCAGTAACTTTCCCCTTCAACTTCACCTGTTTTTCTGCAAACTCTTCTGGATTATCCAGAATAGATTTAGCCGTTATTACTTCCGTCAATGTAATGGGGGTACCAAACGACGACCATTTAACATTCTCCTGTTTCGAGCAACCTGAGACTATCAATAAAACTACTGCAATTAAGAGTATAGAGTTGAACCGTTTCATTTTTTCCCCTTTCTTTTTATTTGTTGTTGATTTCAAATGAAAACATCTGTTACTAAATCTCAATTTTCTACTGTGTGAAGTTATCTACTTTGGTTCATCACACATTATTGTAAGCAATCTTGTCCGGCTCCTGACGGACTTGTTTTTAAACTACTTTCACTTTTATCACCTTCCTCTCCTTGCCCGTCCAACTCGTGCATTTGCCTGAATTTAGATCTTCTTTGCATTACGATCTATAAATATGACTTCTTAGGGTGTCCATAAAAATTTAACAAGTGCAGACAATTGGCTACATCGGAAAACTTTCCTCGTCTAAATGCCTTGATTCACCCCCTCTTTTTATTCTCCCCCCCTTAAGGGGGAGAAGGTCTGGTACGCCCGTTCTTCCATATTTGGCTGCCTTAGAAAAACTCCTCTCCCTCGATGGGAGAGGGTT
>JACNLN010000020.1 GCA_014381485.1 Fidelibacterota bacterium | reverse complement strand
GAAGGACTGGGCTATTGAAACAAATACCCGTGACTTTATAGACAAACACTAGTTACAAATTATCTATGACTCCTTGAGCGATACGGTCGCATTCCTCTGGGAAGTCCTAAAATCTCCCGCATTACGATAAATTTCTTTAAAGTTTCTGTAGTTTGAAAAAAATCTACAAAATATTTTGTCCTTGGAGTTGATAATTCAATTTCCCGCACAACAGGTTTAATTGGTTCTATTTCCATAACCGGTTTTTCAGTCACTATTGGCTCTACAATCGGAAATTTTTCCTTCTTAACGCTGACCGCTTCCTCCTTATATTCCTCCACGTCCCTTTCAAACAGTTCAATTTCTTCCTCAAGAGTTGGTATTTTTTCAGCTCTTTCTGCAGGTACCTCTTCAGCCTCCTTTATTTCATCTTCGGGAAAGGAAAAACCAAGCTTTCGAAAAAAGTCTGGAAGTTCCTCCTCAATATCAACTTTTTCTTTCTCTGGTTCTAAAGATGCAGCTTTGCCTTGTGCGCTGCGCTGTCTTCTCTTTTTTAAATAGAGAGAAAGAAGATACAAGATAATAAGAATTACCCAGTAGTTAATATCCATTTGAACTTACTACTCCTTAGATCCTTCTGATTTTTCCTTTTTCTCCAATCCAGAGATAGAGTCTCTCATACCGGTATCAGCCTGGATGTTTTTCATTGTGTAGTAATCCATGATACCAAGATTTCCTTCGCGAAAGGCTTGCGCCATAGCTATTGGGACTTCTCTTTCCGCTTCCACGACTTTAGCTCTCATTTGTGCTATGCTCGCAATATTCTCCTGTTCCTGGGCAATTGCCATAGCTCGTCTGGTTTCAGCACGAGCTTTAGCAACCTGCAGGTCTGCTTGCGCCTGATCTGTTTGTAAGTGAGCTCCGACATTTTTCCCAATATCCACATCAGCGATGTCAATACTTAAAATCTCGTAAGCAGTCCCGGCATCCAAACCCTTTTTCAACACGGCTCTAGAAATATTATCGGGGTTTTCAAGAACATTTTTGTAAGTTTCTGCAGAACCGATGGCACTTACGATTCCCTCACCCACACGAGCAATGACGGTTTCATCTGTAGCACCTCCAACCAGCCCCGGAATATTCGTTCGTACAGTAACTCTCGCTCGGGCTTTCACTTCGATCCCATCTTTTGCTACTGCCGCCAGAGTTCCACTTGCCGGGGCGTCAATCACCCTGGGATAAACCGACGTCTCCACAGCACCTTTAATATCTCGACCTGCAAGATCAATTGCCGCTGCATTTTCAAATGATAAAGGAATCTTTGCTTTATCCGCCGCAATCAGCGAGATAACCACATTTCGAACTTTACCACCAGCGAGATAGTGAGTCTCCAGCATCCCTGTCTTTATTTGTTCTAACCCCGCCTTATGAAGGTTGATAATTCCGTCAACAATGAGCCTGGGAGGGATCTTTCGTAGACGCATTCCAATGAGATTCACAATGGATATTCTACCAAATCCCAATGAAAATATTGACTGTATCCACAAACCAACCGGAACAAAATATAGAACCAGGATAACAGCGAGAATGATTAGCGCTAATAATACTATTGAAATAACAGATCCTACTAACATATTTCCTCCTTATTTATTTGAACTGATTTTTCTTACGACAACACGATTCCCATCTACACTTAAAATCTTGATATCTTCACCACCTGTCACAAATTCCCCTTCACTAACGACAAATATTTTCTTTTCACCTACAGTGACCCATCCAGAAGGTCTAAGGTCTGAAACAGCCACCCCCTCGTGCCCTACAAGCTCTTCTAATCCAATGGATGTACTGTATCCCTCAGAACTTCGCTCACTGATGGGTAAAATAATCCTTTGCCAGAACTTCGTTCTTATCAAAAACTTACCAAGCAGGACAAGTGCAATAATGCCGCCAATAATACCAATTGCAAATCCCCATGAGGCTGAAGAAATATCAGCAGGCAATGGATGCTCGGGAACAAGCATTAGAAAAAATCCCGCAAATATGGAAACCCCTCCCATAACACCCACAATACCAAATCCGGGAATTAGCAACACCTCAATTAAAAGTAAAACCACACCGACAAGAATAAACAGTAATTCTGTGGTCGTTGCCATCTCTGTTCTAATGGATGTACCAAAGAATAAAGTGAGACAGATAACACCAATTGTTCCCGGTATTCCCCAACCCGGGGATTGAAGTTCAAATAGAATTCCCAAGAAACCTATAGTCATCAAAAGGGAACTTATGGTGGGTTCTGTAAGAAACCGAAGAATCTTTTCCGACCAGCTTTCACGAAGGTCTCTCACTTCAGAACCTTCCAGCCCAAGAATTGTCAGCACATCATCAAATGTTTCAGCAGTATCGTCAGCAAAGTTATACTTTAAAGCAGTTTCAGTTGTAAGCGTAATGAGTTTCCCTTCTTTTCTCCCCTCCAAATCTGTCACCTTAACAGAATCACCATTAATAATAAGATGGGTAAATCTCAATTCTTCATCAACCATACCTTTGGCGATTTCCACATTCCGACCTCTTTCTTCAGCTGTAGAAGCCATCTCCTCCCGCATATAAGAGATCACTTTTTCGCTGGCTTTCTTTCCCTGGATGTCAACTGCCGTAGCAGCCCCTATAGTTCCACCTCCGGTCATGATAATTTTTTCACAGGAAAGGGATATCAATGCCCCAGCTGAAATTGCCCGCCGATTTATGAACGCCACCGTCGTCACTTTCGAATCCATAATGGCGTCTTTTATTCTCGTTGCTGCATCAATTCTCCCGCCGAATGTATCAATATCGAAAATAATAGCGTCGGCTCCATTTATCTCCGCTTCATCAATGGCACGTTCAATATAGGGAGGCAGTCCTAAATCAATGGTTCCCTGGATAGGTACCCTGTAGACTATTCCCCGGGAAGAGCTCACCAACAGCAGAAAGACTGTCAACAATAGAAAATATCTTGATTTCATCATGCTTTAAGTTTACCGTCGGATAGGTTAAAAGTCAACGGTTTAGCACACAAAAATTTCCGGTAAAATATTCCATCAAATTAAAACCCTGAAGGGTAAAATCCGCGTAAC
>JACNLN010000126.1 GCA_014381485.1 Fidelibacterota bacterium | reverse complement strand
TTTTCTCGGTGTAAAGGCAATGATTTTTTTGGGGGATGTCAGAATCCTTACCCCTTCAAAGACCACTCGTCCCATCAGAATCCCCATCGTAGCTCCTACAAATCGGTTGTGCCAGGCGATATCCTTATGTGGGATAGATTGGAGATTCCACAGTTCGGCGAAACCAAGTCCAATTAACACGGTTATTAATGACGTGACCATTTTTATCTGGAGCTCGTTACCACCAATTTTATGTATCCGATAAATAAACAATTCAATATTTTCAATTGGAATGCGGATTCTTGATGTAGAAGTCTGAATCAATACGTTATTATTTTTATAATTTACAAATGAACCCGATATTTTTTTTTCTGTGGAGAGCTTAATGGTACAAAATGTACTTTGTGGGACACGTTTTATTAAGTCGATGGCATAATGATATGATAGTTTATCGCTCTGTTCACTCCGCATTTCCTCACTGATAACAGAGTGAAGGTCTGCAATACGTTTTAACGCATAGAAATCTTCCCAATTCATTCTTTTTTCAACGGTTTGTTGGTTGGCTTGATTCATATAAACAATCTTTACAAGATAGCTGTTTGGATTCATTTCGTAGAACTGTGCACTGTGGAATCCCGTAATGTCTGGAAAGAGACCAAGTATTTCGTTTTCCACCGCATCAATTTCTGTCCCAACTTTCGAACTCAGAGGAATGATTTCACCCTTCTGTGCCCACATTTGGGTAACAAGAATCGTTACTAAGATTAGCGATGATATAAATTTATGAACGTTCAATGAGATTGATCACTTCACCATTGTTCGGAAATCGATCTAGTGACTTCTTAGAAAAGATTAAATTCCCATTTTTCATTATCTCAAAGACGCCTCCACCGGAAGGAATTAAGATCAATTCTCTAATCTTCGTCCCGTATTTTTCTAAAAGTTCAGTTGCCAGACCGGCAGCTTGTGGAAGGAAGTTTCAAGCACTGCAATACTCGATTGAAATTCTCATGGTTATCCTCCTATTTTATTCTATATCGTCAACTGAGAGAATACAATTACTGATAATGAATTTGTACCAATAAACAAAAAATCACAATCATCTTAATCCTCATCTGTTCATAATAAATTCACTAAAAACTGAACTGGGTTTCGATTGTGGTTTGTTTTACTGGTTCCAACCCGTCTCCCGTGTCCCTGTAGAATTGCCGGAAATCCCAAACAAGGCTGACGCCCTTACTGATCTCGTAGCCAAGACGATAACCGAGCACAGTGTTTACAGACTCAATCTTAAAAGGATTCTGATCGTTGTTGTGCTGATAGTAGACCGTTGCCTCACTCAACATCGGGATGTTCTCCGGGTTGAGACTTGCAAATGTGAAGAAGCTGTTGAACTTGGTGGTGTCGGCAACCATATTCGCATACGAAGCAGTAAAGCTAACAATGTTAAACAGGTCAGCACTTGCTGAACCATAGTATCCCTTGGAATCCAACACTGAGTTCGCATCCTTGAATATCAGCATATCTTTGGTGTAGACTTGGGTGCCATCTTCATTGTAAATAGCCAACACGCGGTTCAGATCGTACGCCTGATCGAAGAACTGCGGTACGAAGTATTCCTTCTTGATTCGATATTCCAAGCGGATGTTGAAAAACTTGAAAAGGTTAACCTTGACGCCCGGAGCAGTAAGCCCTGTTCCTTTTCGCTCGATTCTGCTAAACTGTCCGGTATTCACAGCCGGGAATGACAACCTGTTCAACTCAGCGAAGATGTCGATGTTAACCACTTTTGTCCTCAGGACAGGATAGCCGATATCTAAGGCAAACCCAAAAGCCTGAGCCTTATTGTCCTTGATACTGAATGGAGTTGGTTTCAGTAAAACATCTTCGTCATCGTCATCCAAAATATTGTCCCCATCTCCATCAATATCCCAGCCAATTTCCGGTTCTTGCGTTCCACCTTCAAAATCTGGAATTCCGTCTCCATCGGTGTCATTCCAAAGCGTGTTGTCATCGGGGAAATCATCAAAAATGTCTGGATATGTGTCGTCATCCGTATCCTTAAGACCAGAGAACTGGTTGATGTCCACCACCAAATTCGTACCAATCCGTAGTGGGAAATTCTTCGAAACTTTATATGTTCCTCTCAGTCCCAAAAGTGTTCCGCCGCGGGATAGATCCTTCACATTAGCGAGAAAGATCTCCGCACTGAAGGATCCCAGATTCACTCCACCATCAAAACCTACCCGTCGTACAGAAGGAAATTCTATCATGTTGGAGTAACCCCGTAACAAACCGCCATATCCGAGTGTAACCCCTTCCAGGGCTCCCAACTTGAACCAGTAAGGATCGGATTTCTCTGCCCATCTAACATAGAGGAACTTGTCCGCGATGTCGGTCACTTCATCCCATTCGTTCTGACGGATGTTCCCCTCATTGTCAATGTAGAGCACCAAGTCTAGTCCAATGCCCAGCTTCCCAAAACGGAATTCTGGACGAAAGGCGAACTGATTGTAGATCATACCATCAATCGTGGCTGACCCGAGACCGAATCCTAATTTAAAGGGACCCTCTTCCTCTGGTTCTGGCGCTGGTTCCACTTCTTCCACTTCTTCCACCTCTTCAATTACTTCCTCGGGGACTTCTTCCAGCATTTCCACCTCTTCAGGGACTTCTTCCTTTTCTATCTCAACTTCCGGTTCTTCCTCAATCTCCTCTTCTGGAATCTCTTCTTCAATTTCTTCTTCTGGGACTTCTTCTTTTAGTTCTTCCTCAAATTCTTCCTCCGGATCTTTAGGTATCTCCTCTGGGCTGACAGGGGTCGTCATAATTTCTCCGGTTGCAGTAGACATTGTCATCTGCCCTGGATCAAGCGATACAGACAGACCACTGATTTTGTTAAATATTTCTAAGGTTCCTTCAAGACCGTAAAAACGATCAACCCCTACTGGATCACTAATTGTCCACCATTTGGTACCTTTAACGGATGAAACTGACACAGGAGTTTCGATTCGAAAATCTTTCTTCCCCCCCCTTTTAACATCAGTAAGAATTTTTCCCAAATTGATGTTGATCGTTCGGAGGTTTTCAGACTCAATAAATTGGAATTCTGTCGATTCACGTATCTTCAGAAGACTTTTATCGTCTAAATAAATCACCATACAGAATCCCGGATCACCAACTTTTATGTAATCTCCTGAATAAACCATCTGACCAGCTTTTGCGGTATCAAATGAAGGACTTGTCGATCCTTTGACTTGAACAAGACCAAGCACTTTAGTAATTGTAGCAACAGCATCGCTCCCATAGGAAAACTGCATAAAAATAAAGAAAAATAACACGGTTGAAATTCTAACAATTTTCATCATTGATATACCTCTGTTTCGTTTTATGTTTAGTTTAAAGTTTCCAAACTTGGTATAGCAGGATAATTCATTGGCACCAGTATTTTCAGAATGGCTCCTCCTTATTATACAAACATTCTTTGTATAAAATATACATAAACTATCTATATGTCAACTAAACATTGCTCTTTATGTATTAATTTTCAAAAGGTTTTGTTGGGTTTAAAAATTCACAAAAAACAACAATTTTTAACTTATCACGCTGCATTATTCGATTGATAAACAAAATCAGGCTCAACATCCGAGAGTTTCAGTAATGGAGAAAAATTTTCTTGAATACTTTATTTTAATGATAAAAACAAATTGAACAAACCTATTCATAAGGGTAAATTTAATTATATGAGGATAAGTATGAATGGAATATTTGAGATGGGCATCATATTTGTGATATTACAAGTGTTGAAGCCATCAATATTTCAATTGTAGAAACATCATTTAGTTTTTGAGAAAGATGGACACAAAAACGGTTAGACAGCAATTTATTGATTTCTTTAAGGAAAGAGATCACTCTTTCGTGCGAAGTACACCCGTAGTACCGGTTGATGATCCTACTCTTCTATTCACGAATGCCGGTATGAACCAGTTTAAAAACATTTTTCTGGGTAAGGAGGAAGTAAAATATCCACGTGTAGTGAATTCTCAGAAATGTATCCGGGTGAGCGGGAAACATAATGACCTGGAAGAGGTGGGCTATGACACATTCCATCACACATTTTTTGAGATGTTGGGGAATTGGTCCTTTGGTGACTACTACAAGGAGGAAGCAATTCGTTGGGCATGGGAACTTTTCACAGAGGTATGGGAGTTGCCCAAAGAACGACTTTGGGCGACAGTTTTTAAAGAGGATAATGAGTCTGAAGAATTGTGGAAAAATGTGACAGATATTGACCCTAATCGGGTATTGAAATTTGGAAAAAGAGAAAATTTCTGGGAAATGGGAGAAACGGGTCCCTGCGGTCCGTGTTCTGAGATTCATTATTATGTGGGTAAAGACGTATCCAAACAAAATAAAAAAGGTATCAATGTATCTGACCAGTATTGGGAGCTTTGGAATCTTGTTTTTATCCAGAGTAATTGTATGCAGGACGGAAGTCTTGAAAGTCTTTCCCAAAAACACATTGATACGGGTGCCGGTCTTGAGCGTATTGCTGCTGTATTGCAACATAAAACAAGTAATTATCAATCTGACTTATTCCAACCCATCATTCGGGAGGTGGAAAGGTTAACAGACACATTATACAAGAACAATCCGGTACCCCACCGGGTAATTGTAGATCATCTTCGAATGATGACTTTTGCCATCGCTGACGGTGTGCTTCCATCGAACGAGGGTAGAGGATACGTGGTGAGGAGAATCCTTCGCCGTGCGGCTCGTTTCAGTAGAAATCTTGGGGTTCACGAACCGTTTATTTATCGTTTGGTTCCTACGATTATTGACATGATGGGGGATATTTATCCGGAACTGATTGAGCGAAAAATACATATCGAAAAAGTAATCAAGGTTGAGGAGGAGAGTTTTAACGCAACTCTTGATCGAGGTCTTGAGAATTTTCAGAAGATACTTGCTGATCTGACTGCTGATGTTATTCCCGGCGATAAGGCATTCAAATTGTATGATACTTTTGGATTCCCACTGGACCTCACTCAACAGATGGCGAGGGAAAAGGGATTATTGGTTGATCTGAAAGGCTTCGAACAGGAAATGCAAGCGCAGCGGGAAAGAGCGCGATCATCTGCTAGATTCCACGTGGATGTGGCTAAAGGTAACTGGGTAGAATTGACCAAAGGGAAAGATTCTGAATTCATCGGTTATGATGAAGCTAAATCGAAGGTTCAAATTCGACGATATTTAATTGAAAATGGCAAAGTTTTTCTAATCCTTGACAGAACTCCATTCTATGGCGAATCAGGGGGTCAGATTGGTGATGCAGGGTTCATTAGAGGTGAGAGATTTACCATTGAAGTTGTCAATACCGTAAAGGAAGGTGAAAACTTTATTCACATTGGGAAGATGATGTCGGGCGATGGTATTGAATCTCCAGAAGTAACTGCGGAAATTGACATAAACAGGCGAAATGCCATCAAATTAAATCACACCGCTACACATCTTATGCACAAAGCTCTGAAACTCGTACTTGGGGATCATGTGCATCAGGCGGGATCACTGGTTCACTCTGACTATCTTCGCTTTGACCTCACCCATTATGAGAAAATGACACCGGAACAAATTCGCAAAGTAGAAGAAATTGTAAACCGAGAGATCCGAGAAAATATACCGATAGAAATTTCTTATAAGGATTTTGAAAAAGCTCGTCAAGAAGGGGCTGTGGCTTTATTTGGAGAAAAATACGGTGAAAAAGTCAGGGTGGTGAGTGCAGGTGATTTCTCAAAGGAATTATGCGGGGGAACTCACGTAACCAGCACAGGAGAAATTGGATTTTTCAAGATAACAGAGGAATCTTCTCTTGCAGCCGGCGTGAGGCGAATTTTTGCCATGACGGGCTCGAAAGCTGTTGATTACATTCTAAATGGATTTGATATTCTTTCTCAAGTTCAGGAATTGCTTAATTGTTCCAAGGAACAGGTCATCAAACGAGTATCCAAATTGCTGGAGCAGAAAAAAGTCCTCGAGAAAAGGTTAAGGAAAAAACAGACAGTCGGTAAGAGTGATGTACTCGTTAGTGTGATGAAAGAGTGTGAAGAGGTAAATGGGAGAAATGTAGTGGCATCGGTGGTGGATGTTATCGATATGGATCATTTGAAAAACCTGGGGGATCAACTGCTTACAAAATTGAAGAGCGGGATAGGTGTTCTTGGGGGAGTTATTGATGATAAACCCAACTTGGTATGCGTTGTAACCAAAGATCTTAATAAAAAAGGTATAAAAGCAGGTGATCTTGCAAGGAAATTTGGACAAATGATTGGTGGAGGCGGGGGGGGTAAACCTCATCTTGCCACGGCTGGAGGGAAAAATCCAGACGTCTTAAACGATGTCATTAAAAAGATTAAAAAAGAGTCAGTCAAAATTGTGAGGGGAAATGAATAACCATCTGATTTTTAATAAGAGTCGGGAAGGGAAGGTTGGGTATTCACTTCCAGAAAGTGATGTTCCTGCTGTTTTACCAGCAGATATTTTCGATGAATCAGAATTACGTAGTAAGGATGCATCATTACCAGAGGTTACCGAGCCGGAAGTAATCCGTCATTTTACCAATCTATCCGTCAAAAACCATCACGTAGACAGGGATCTCTATCCGTTAGGTTCCTGTACTATGAAATACAATCCAAAAGTTAATGAGGTTACCTCACAATTGAGCGGTTTCACTGCCGTTCATCCCCGCCAGCCAGAGGAGACCATCCAGGGGGCATTAGCTATCATCTTTGGTTTGGAGGAGCAGTTAAAAGCCATCACAGGAATGGATCGTTTCACTCTGCAACCCAGCGCCGGATCTCAGGGGGAATTAACAGGCGTGTTGCTGATGCGAAAGTATCATTTACTCAAAGGGAACGACAGGCGTGTCATCCTGATACCGGATACCGCTCACGGAACAAATCCTGCAAGTGTGATGATGGGGGGTTGCGAGGTGCGGAATGTACTGACCAATAAAAGGGGACGAGTGGATCTGGAGGATCTGAAAAAGAAACTATCGGAAAATGTTGTAGGAATGATGCTGACCGTTCCTAATACTCTCGGATTATTCGAATCGGATATTGAAGAAATCACCCGGCTTGTTCACGAAGCAGGTGGATTGATGTATATGGATGGAGCCAATTTGAATGCGCTTCTTGGTATTGTTAGACCGGTAGATATGGGATTTGATATTGTTCATATTAATCCACATAAAACTTTTTCGACACCTCATGGTGGGGGAGGACCCGGGTCTGGTCCTATCGGCGTTGTGGAGAAGTTGGTAGATTTACTTCCCATCCCGCTGGTAGAACGCCAGGGAGAACGATACAGCCTAAACTATGATCTTCCTAACAGTATCGGGCGTATTCATTCCTTTTTTGGGAATTTTGGAATCTTGGTGCGTGCTTACACTTATATCCAGATGGTGGGAAGAGAAAGGCTCAGCACATTATCACGACAGGCAATCCTGAATGCTAACTATCTAAAACACCGGGTTCAGAAAGCTTATGATCTATATATCGGTGATCACTGTATGCATGAATTTGTCTTAACAGCGAAGAAGCAAAAGGATCGGGGAGTCAAAGCTCTTGATATTGGCAAGAGGTTGCTGGACTTTGGTTTTCATGCTCCTACTATCTATTTTCCTATGAATGTACCCGAGGCGCTGATGGTGGAACCAACAGAGTCCGAAACTATGGAAAATCTAGATCGATTTGCCAAAGCCCTGCTTCAAATTGATGAAGAGTCAAAAACCGATCCAGAGAAGGTACAGAATGCCCCATACTCCACTCCTGTTAGGCGGCTTGATGAGGTGTCAGCAAATCGTTCACTAAATTTGAGATGGATGCCAGAATGAAATACCATGTGGAAGATGACAGGATCATTGTAGCAATGATGCGGGGTGAAAATCTTCTTGATAATCTTCTCACTGTGGCAAAAGAACATAATATCAAAGCAGGAACATTCACTGGGATTGGCGCGGTGGAGAATGTTACACTTGGTCGATTTGATCCGAAGAGAAAAGAGTATGATAAACGAGAGTTTCCATCTTCTTGTGAACTGGTTTCCTTTACAGGCAATATTTCGTTGAAGGATGGTAAACCGTTCATTCATTGTCATGCTGTCATCACTGATCATGATTTAAAGGCGTATGGTGGCCATCTTTTTGGCGCCACGGTTGCAGTAGTAGGTGAGTTTGTTATCTTTCCCATTGATGGGGAGATAATTCGGACATATGACGAAAAAATTGGGTTAGCTGTCTGGGATTTGGAGGAATGCAGTTATGACAAATAGGGAGGTCGTAATAACGGACAAAGCACCAAAAGCTGTCGGACCCTACAGCCAGGCAATTATGTATGGAGATTTTATTTTCACCGCTGGACAGATTGCCATTAACCCCGCCACGGGAAATATTATTGAAGGGGATTTTAAATCCCGTGTTAGACAGATTTTAAGTAACCTCGATATCATACTTAGGGAAGCTGATTCTTCTCTGGATAATGCTGTAAAGCTCACAGTATTTTTAACCGATCTTTCCAGATTTGATGAATTAAACGATGTATTTAGAGAAATTTTTAGTAACGATCCACCAGCCCGATCAGCTGTTCAGGTTTCTGATCTTCCTTTGGGAACAGATGTGGAAATTGACTGTATCGCAGTAAGATAGTAATAATAACCATCAAAACACATATTTGTGTGAAACCAGTAACTATTTTCCTCCTATTTTTATTAATTGCCCCACTTTTTGCTTCACAGGATTCTACATTTGTTGAGAAATCACCGAAGAAAGCAGTCATGTACTCCATCATCCCGGGTGGTGGGCAGTTTTATAATGGGAAGTGGATAAAAGGAGCGTTGATTATCCTTGCAGAATCGTACGCCTGTTACCAATATGTTAATTCCAGGAATCTATACAATAACAATCCTGATAACAATCGTTACTTAGAAAAACGAAATAAATATGCCTGGTGGGTTGGTTTGATTTATATTTACAACCTTTTAGATGCACTGGTAGATAGTCACTTATCATCTTTTGAAGAGAATATAGATGAGTTTGATAAACCAATTGAGGAAAACAGTTCTCAACAGGAAGAGACAGCAGGAGAATAAATGACATCAAATAGGGAACAATGGGGAACAAACTTTGGATTTATACTGGCAGCAGTCGGTTCAGCTGTGGGATTGGGAAATATTTGGAAATTCCCGTTCATTGCCGGAATGAATGGTGGAGCTGCTTTTGTTCTCATTTACATAATTTGTGTGGTTGTTATTGGATTTCCTGTTATGCTAATGGAGTTTGGACTTGGTCGTCTTACTCATAAAAATCCTGTGGGAGCCTTTAGAAGCGTCGATCGTTCTGGGGGAAAATGGTACCTTGTCGGTGCAATGGGTGTTCTAGCAGGATTTATCATTCTATCCTATTATAGCGTGGTAGCTGGATGGTGTCTGGGATATGTATGGAAAGCTCTACATGGTGTTTTTTCTCTGTTTCAAGATGCCGCTCAGGCTGGCGAACATTTTACAGCGTCTGCAGCAACAACTCGCTGGGCAATTTTCTATCACGGTCTGTTTATGGCACTCTGTATATCCATCGTTATTGGTGGTGTTAAAAGTGGGATTGAAAGAGCCAGTAAAATACTGATGCCTTCGTTAATAATAATCCTTATAATTTTGGTAATTAGGGGAGTTACTCTACCGGGAGCATCCTCAGGATTAAAATTTCTATTCAAGCCCGATTTTTCAAAGATAACCGGCGATACAATATTAGTTGCTCTGGGGCACGCATTTTTTACCCTGAGCCTTGGAATGGGAGCTATGATTACATACGGATCATATCTTTCCCGGAAGGATAATCTTGTCACTTCTGCAATAATCATTGCAATTCTTGACACATCTGTAGCAATACTGGCAGGGATTGCTATTTTTACCGCGGTATTTGCCTATGATCTGGAGCCTGCTGCCGGACCCGGATTAATTTTTCATGTCCTGCCTGCCATTTTTTCAGAAATGCCCGGAGGTGCGTTCTTTGGGTTACTGTTTTTCCTTCTTATGTCCATCGCGGCTTTAACATCAGGAATATCTCTACTTGAGGTAATTACTGCATATTTTATTGATGAGCGAGGTTGGCCCAGAAAACAAGCTACTCTTACTTTTGGGATCGTCATCTTCTTACTTGGTATTCCTTCCGCAATGTCATTTGGTGCGCTTGCAGATTGGCATCCACTTTCGCAAACAGCTATTGTTTCTGTTGTAGCTGGCGTTCTGATTTGTATATTAGCAATTCTGCTTGGTTGCTTTGATTTTCGACGGGAAAAGATTCACCTACCCAGTAAAGTTGTTACAATAACAGTTTTCGCCTCAGGAATTGCTGTGATTATTGCTGGAATATTTGAGAAATATCCATCAATTCTTATAGGTTGGTCAAAGACAGGTTGGACATTTTTCGACTTTGCTGACTATTTATCATTCAAATATCTACTTCCACTTGGTGGGTTATTATTAGCGATTTTTACATTGGTCGTGTGGGGTGCGAATCGATTTATTGAGGAATTAAAAAAAGGAAGTCGTTTTAATCCTTCCTCAGGTCTTACAACTTTAATATTGGTAATAACGATAATTCTCACAGTTATTACCTTCATCGCTGGAATTATTGAAAAAACATAACGATGTTCATAGCAAGATTTATTAAATACAATACTCCACTGTACAAGAAGATTAGTGGAAAAATTAAGGCGTTGGACAACTTTTTCCTGATGAGACCGATTCTATTTTTCCCAGTTTGGATAATGACTTTGGCAGGTATTAGCGCTGCAAATGGATTTGTCGTTGAGGAATTGTGGTGGTCTACGAATATAGATTGGCTTGGGGTTATGTTTTTTCTTGGATTGACCCTGATAACTTCCACAACGTTTATTCAAGGACAAATCCTTCACCAGGATAGAGATCGGATCAATCAAAATAATCTATTGATCTACCAGAAGATTATTTCAGAAGAAAAAGCCCGCTCAGTCGCAAATTTAACCATAATTACAGGCATGGTTATTATTGTGTCATCTTTGTTTATTGCTTCTATTATAAGGAATGAGTCAATATTTTTTACTTTGGTCTGGGTATTTCTTCTCTATGGTGTATGGGGAATATTATTTTATCAGGGAAAATTTCTATGGTCAATGAAACCAATTTTAGAAACAATCGGGAACGGTTTGGCAGGATTGTTTCTCTTTATGGTGGGTTGGACCTACGCCGGAGGGGAGTTGATGACTGGATTGATTCAATCTATTCCCTATGTTTCAGCTTTTATTGCAGTATCGATACTAACATCGATTCCTGACCGTGTGGGTGATGAACAAACGAATAAAGTGACCTTTGCAATCAAATATGGGGATGGAACCACACTCGCTATCGGAACCCTTTTGATATGCTTATCTACCGTATTGGGATATAAATTTACAGATCCTGTCATCAGCACAGCGTCAATTATTACCCTTCCGTTTTTTCTTGTTGCTTTAATCTTAAGGAAACCACGACACGTTCTGTGGTCTATTCGTTATCCCATCCTCATTCTGGGAATATTTGTTGGAGTCAGGTACCCGTGGTTTTTCGTTCCCCTTATTATAAATTTCTATTTAATGAGACATTATTATTATTTTCGATTTGGTGTAATCTATCCATCTTTTTCGGAAATGCCATCACAACCGCTCTCACATGATTAAAATTATTCAATACAAGTGCGATTTTTGTGGCAGCTGTGTGGCAGTCTGTCCCGAAGATTGTATTGAAATGGAGGAAGCTACCCTCACAATCGATCAGGAACTCTGTATCGATTGTGAATTGTGCGTGTTTATCTGTCCATTTGAGGTGCTGGAGTATGTGGAGACAGCAGAAGTTTGATATTATTGTCGTAGGTGGCGGACCGGCAGGTTCCACAGCGGCCCGTTATGCTTCTATGAATGGAGTAAAAGTACTCGTTCTGGAAAAAGATCGAGACATCGGGATGCCTGTCCGGTGTGGTGAAGCGGTCAGTGAGGAGGGACTCAAGAATTTTATGGACCCTGATCCCCGGTGGATAAAATCTACCATCTCGAAAATCCGGTTGGTATCTCCCAGCGACTATGTTGTGGATTTTGATATGAAGGCGCGGGGTTTTATCCTTGATAGACGAATATTCGATTACGATCTTGCCCAAATGGCCGCCATGGAAGGCGCTACCATTGTGACAAAGGCGTATGTGAATGGACTTCTGTTTGATGGTGATTGTGTAGCAGGGGTGAAAGGGAAATATTTATCTGAACCGTTTGAATTGAGGGCAAAGATTGTTATTGGGGCTGATGGTGTAGAAAGTCGTGTTGGGCGTTGGGCTGGCCTTCAAACCCAGGTTAAGATGAAAGATATGCTATCTTGCGTCCAGAAGACTGTTACAGGCATAGAGGTAGATGAAAGGCGGTTTGACTTTTATCTGTCAAAAAAATGGGCCCCCGGGGGTTATATCTGGGTTTTCCCGAAAGGAAAGAACCGGGCAAATATCGGACTTGGAGTATCCGGGAAATACTGCAGAGAGAAATCCGCTTACAGATATTTAGATGAATTTTTACAACATTGTTATCCAAACCATTCTGTGCTGACAACAGTGGCGGGAGGTGTTCCCTGTGATAAAACGCTGAAAACGATCGTAACGAATGGATTGATACTTGTAGGAGATTCCGCTCATATGGTCAATCCGATGACCGGTGGAGGAATCATCCCAGCGATGAAGGCTGGTCTGCTGGCGGGAGAAACAGCAGCGAAAGCCATTAAAAATAAAGATTATGGTGAGAAATATTTATCCAGATATAGCAGGGAATGGCACAAGATTGGCGGGAAGAACCATGAAAGATATTATCGATTAAAAAATACCATTACAGAATTAAGTGATGAAGAACTTGATAATATTGCAAAAGCGGTGTTAAAAATTCCCGAAGATGAGCGAACCATTACTAAGATCTTTTTAAAAGCGGTTATGAAAAAACCGAAATTGATTTATGATGTTACAAAGGTCTTTGCGGGTATTTGATATTGTTGGATTTATAAAGTGAAACAGATATATGAAATATTCTGACTTACTACGCCATTTAGATCTCCAAACCTTTGTTGCTTTCGACTTTGAAACCACTGGTTTAGATCCCCAGTTTGATAGAATTATTGAATTTGCTGCTATCCGGTACGAGGATGGTGAGATTGCGGATCGTTACGACACATTAGTTAATCCACAAATCCCCATTCCATCGAACATTACGAATATTACTGGCATAACCAGCGAAATGGTAGCGGATTCTCCACGTGAGGAAGATATTATTACAGATATATTTGAATTCCTGGGTAACGACCCTATTGTAGCACATAATATTGATTTTGATTATAATTTTTTAAAAGCGCTGAAAGAGAGATATTCTCTCGAAAATGTTGAAATTTCCAATCCACTTTTTGATACATTGGTTCTGGCACAGACTTTTCTCTACTTTCTTCCCAATCACCGACTTGGGACGGTAGCAGAATATTTTGGTGTCCCGCCCGGCGGGGGATCGCATCGAGCACTTGCAGATACGGAAAATGTAGGCATTCTCTTTTTGAACCTGATATTAGAGGCGTGCTCATATTCCCTCTCTGTGATTCAGAAAATATTGGCAGCAATTCAGAATTTCGATGTTCCTAATAAAGAATTGTTTATTAATATCGCTAATTTGCTGGTAAGTGAACAAAAGTTAAAACACGGTCTGGTAGAATCGTCTATCCAAAAACCAGAGTTTAATAATTTTTTTAAGTATCATGGAAATTCTACTGTAATTCCTGAGAAAGCAGAGGGTGTCTTTGGTGAAAAAGGTACCTTTGCTGCTACTTTCAAAAGTAATGATTATGAGGTGCGTCCATATCAGATTGAATATTCTGATTTTATTCTGAAGTCTCTGGAAAATGGTGTGATAGGTGTTGCCGAAGCGGGAGCTGGATTGGGTAAATCCCTCGCTTATCTCTATCCTGCCCTTAAAATTTCTCTTGAGAAAGAAGAAGGACCCAGCGTGATTTCGTGCCATACGAAGCATCTTCAAGACCAGCTATTTTATCAGGAATTACCCAAGTTGGCACAGGCTCTGGATGTCTCCTTCAGCGCCACAATGATGAAAGGTCGCCAGAATTATCTATGTAAAACGCGTCTTGATTGGGTCATTGCCGATGCAAGAAGTATGCTTTCTAAATATGAAGTTTTAACGCTCCTGCCTGTTATTGTCTGGCTGCAGTCAACAAAAACGGGTGATTTTTCCGAATGTGCGGGATTTTTAAATCGCAGACCCGGACGGGTAAAGTCAATGATCTGCAGCGATGTGGGGTTTTGTACCCGTCAGATCTGTAAGAATAATCACGGCTGTTTTGTGGGACCACTTCGGCTGAAGAACCAACAAGCTGATCTTATCGTAATCAATCAGGCATTATTGCTCTCTGAAATTCAAAATCCGGGTATTTTGCCTCCCTTCCGTCGGGTTATCGTTGATGAGGCACACAATTTAGTAAAAGTTGGATATAGTCAATATCAGAAGACCGTTGATCGTCAATTAATCTGGGATTTGTTAAGTTTGGTCAATCCCGCTTCTAAAGTATCCCAACGGTTGAAAAAGCAAATTGAAGCGGTGGGACAGATGGAGGATTCATTGTTAAAGCAGTACCCCGACTTTCAGACGTCGATTGAATCACTTTTGATTAGGAGCAAACAATTATTTGATGAAATGTCGAAATTGTTCTCTCGTTCATTTGATCCCAACGTTACTTATGAACAAAAACTAAAATATAAGGGTTTTAAAAAACAGTTTAAGGATGTTAGATCCCTGATCACAGAATTGATTCATTCTATTAAATCCGGGGTTGACCAGCTTACCGTGATTTTAAAGAAACTTGATCAACTGGGAGAGAAAAAAGTTTCAAAGGACCTTCCTGTGTCGCTCAGATCAGTGGAAGAATCAATGGAGGAAATTTTAGCGACTCTGATGGAAACTACCATCAACGAGAGGGACGATTGGGTATATTGGTTGTCCGGGCGGTATTTCAATGACGAATTGCTCATCTCTCTTAATGCGGTTCCCATTGATATCGGTTCCGAACTATTGAAAGATATATTCAAACCAATGGAATCGGTCATCATCACCTCTGCTACACTAAAAACGGGTAAACAATTTGACTATTTGATATCAAGAATGGGGTTAACCGAAAACGGTGATCTAAACATTCAGACGCGGGTATTCCCCAGTCCATTTTACTACGACGAACAGTGTAAATATTACCAGTATGCTGGACCTCTTCTTCCTACTTCTGATGATTTTCCCGGATTTATTTGCGATCTGGTAACTCTCTTAAATCAGATGTGGAAGAAGCGAATTATGGTTCTGTTTACATCGAGGAAAATGATAGGTAAATGCTACGATGAATTTGAACACAGAGGACTTACGGGAAAGTTTAATTTATTTGTTCAGCTTCCACCAGCTTCACGAAATCAATTGTTGACAGGGTTCAAGGAGTCACCTGATGGGATTCTTTTTGGGACAGACTCATTCTGGGAGGGGGTGGATCTTCCTAAAGAACTATTGGAAGTATTGATCATTACCAAACTTCCTTTTGATGTTCCTAATGAGCCTGTTGTAAAGGCATACGGTGAGCTTATCCAAAGTCGAGGGGGAAATAGTTTTTTTGATTTCGGGGTTCCTGAAGCGGCAATCCGGCTGCGGCAGGGATTTGGACGATTGATTCGAACGTCTTTTGATGAAGGTGTTTACATCAATTTAGACAGTCGTGTTGTTAATAAGAGGTACGGACGTCTGTTTTCTGAGGTGATTCCTGTTCAGATGAAAATATTTTCTTCAATTGAAGAATTTTCAA
>JACNLN010000021.1 GCA_014381485.1 Fidelibacterota bacterium | reverse complement strand
CCGTTAAGGGGGAGAAAAAAAGAGGCGGATTTGATGCGGTGATTGGGAATCCGCCGTATGTATTAGGCCGAGAAACTTTTGACAATAAAATGAAGGAATATTTATCCATTCATTATGATGTTTATGGCGGTAAGTACGACCTATATATTTATTTTACGGAAAAAGCAGTTTCTTTAATTCATGAAGGTGGTAGGTTAGGTTATATACTTCCAAATACTTTATTAGCTAATGAAAATGCGACAGGGCTGCGAAAAATAATTTTGGATAAAACTTGTATTGAGATTATTAAAACTTTTAACTATAAAGTGTTTATGAAAGCACAAGTTGAAAGCATAATACTCATAACCAAAAACGACTCATCAAATATCGACAGTACTATATTTATTGACGCCGATAAGAAATCATATGTTCCACAAACCATTTTTTCTAAAAATGACTTTTTTCGTTTCAACCTTTATACCGATCCAAAAGCAGAAAGTATTATTGAAAAAATTAAGACAATATCCATTACACTTGGTGACATTACTGAGATCTGTATTGGAATTCAGTTGGGAGGAAGTTCAGGTAAAGATAAAAAGGAAAGTTTCCTCTCCAATTCTGAAAGAGATATAAAATATAAGAAGGTATTAGATGGAAAAGATATAAATCGATATGAAAAAACTTGGAAAGGAATTTACGTTCGTTATGGCGATTGGCTACACCGAAAGAGAAACGAAAAATATTTTCTTAATTCTAAAATAATGATTAGGCAAATAGGCAAGATTCCAATTGCTTCCTATGACCAAAATCAATTTTACACATTAAATACGATTTACAACCTAATTATCAATTCAGATTTATTTTCTCTTAAATACTTTCTTGGCATAATAAACAGTAAACTTGGTGGATGGTTTTGGATACAGAAGAATTATGATTATAAAACCCTATTCCCTAAAATTAAAAAATCGCAAATTGAATCTATCCCAATTTTTAACATTAATTTCTCAAACCATACTGACAAATCCCGCCACGACAAAATGGTGAAGTTAGTGGATCGAATGCTGGATTTGCACAAACGCCTGAACACAGCCAAAACACCCCACGACAGGAAAGTCCTCCAACGGCAAATCGATGCTATCGATAAACAAATCGACCGGCTGGTGTATGAGCTGTATGATTTGACGGAGGAGGAGATTGGGATTGTGGAATCTTAAGAATTCAATAAATAGTTAAATTGCTTGTTCAACGAAAGTAGGAAAAAGTTATTTTTATCAATCAAAATTAGTTTATGAATATTAGGAAATAGCACCATAAGATTTTTTATACTTCCCGTCTCCATTTATGACATTGTTCTTCAATAAAGATATGATTATATTTTTCCTAACTTAAGCAACACCTAAACTTGATTCTCCATAAAGGCAAACCTGTTTAATAATTACTCTCGGAAAACTGTGTAATTATTCACGATAAGTCACGACTTACATATCGGAGACGGGTACTTCTGAATGACAATAACCGATAGACAAACTCACTCAATCAGGTTAATAAGCAGAAAGGAATAAATATGAGCCCGTGGGACTTAGATGTCAACCTAAGAGTAGTTGTCCTGGATTTACTTTATTTGAGCAGCTTCATTCTTCTGGGAACTATTCTCCGTAGATATGTCAAATTTTTCCAAACATATCTAATTCCTAACAATTTTATTGCCGGTTTTATCGCCTTAGCAGCTGGAACGCAGGGATTCGGTCTGATTAATCTCCAATCCGATCGTCTCATTCTCTATGTTTACCATTTTCTTGCTCTCACATTTATTGCTCTCGGGCTTCGGCAGGAAAAAACGAAATGGGGAAAGGGGCCCTTAAGTAAAAGCCTGGCTGGTTTATCTTCCTACCTGCTTCAGGCGATCATTGGTCTGGGGGTGGCTTTCCTGTTGTTCTACACGCTAATGCCAGACCTGTTTGTGGGCATCGGACTTGTAATCCCGCTGGGTTTTGGTATGGGACCAGGATTAGCAGCCACTATCGCCGGAAGCTGGGAAGAATATGGATTTACCGGAGGTGCACAGGTTGGACTTACCTTTGCCACTGTGGGTTATATGTATGCATTTTTTGTAGGAATGGCTCTAATCAATTGGGGTATAAAACGGAGAAAAACGACTCTTATCAAAAGTCTCGACCATATTAGCAAAGAGGTGCGTACTGGTGTTCAAAAACCAATGAATGGTCCTATCGCTGGACGACTGACTCTCTCGACAGAAGCTATTGAACCTATGGCTTTCCATCTGGCTGCAGTTGGATTCGTGTATTTCCTTACCTACCTTGTGGTGAATTTCCTGTGTACGTTTATGGAAGCTCACGGCTTAGGTGATTTCGTCGCTACCATCTGGGGATTCCATTTCGTGGTAGGACTGCTTTTAGCCATTCTTGTTCGCAAACTTCTTGATATGACCAAGAAAGCTTATCTCATTGACAGCGGTCTAATGACCCGGGGAATGGGGCTTTTCCTGGATTATCTTGTTGTGGGAGCTATTGCTGGAATCAGTTTTACTATCATTGGGCAATATTGGCTCCCGATTCTGCTTATGTCACTCCTTGCAGGACCAGCAACCCTTGGAATGTTATACTATGCTTGCTATAGAGCATTTGATGATTTTCACTTTGAGCGCTTTATTGAGCTGTTTGGTGAGATGACCGGTACAATTAACTCAGCACTGGTGCTGTTAAGAGTAACAGATCCAGAATTTAAGACCCCAGTGGCTGAGGATGCTGTTTATGGAAGTGGTATATCTCTCTTCCTTGGATTCCCGCTTCTTTATGCTCTCAATGTCCCTTTTGTGCATTTCAACGGTTCCATTCAGGGGTACTGGGTAACATTTGGCATTATAGTCGTATACTGGATATTACTTATTCTCCTCTGGAGGGGAATAGGGTTTATTAAATTCGGAAAAAAATCATAAGGCATAAGTTACGGGTGGATTATCCTTTAAATAATGCGTCTCCGGAGTAAAATGCCTGTCTGGCTCCTGATGGAATGGATCCCGACACTTCGGGAGGAATCATTTTTTTACTACTGGTATTTCTATTACGTCGTTTGTGCTTTCCTAAATATAACCAATATTTATCTGCTAATTTAACGTTGTAAAATGATGGAGTGTAACGGAAT
>JACNLN010000022.1 GCA_014381485.1 Fidelibacterota bacterium | reverse complement strand
ATGCTGGTCTAAATCAAATGTCCCGCGATCAGCAATTCCTTCCAGTTCTGACCAGCCAAAGGGAAATTCATACTCTACATCGTAACATACGACAGCATAGTGAGCTAGTTCATCTTTTTCGTGCTTGCGAAGTCTGAGCTTTTCTTCCCGGATACCGAGATTTTTGTACCAGTTGAACCGTTCTTCTACCCAAAAATCAAGCCATTTAGTAGATTCTTCCGGTTTTACAAAGTATTCAAGTTCCATCTGATCGAATTCACGTGTTCTGAATAAAAAATTTCCTATGGTAATTTCGTTACGGAAAGCCTTTCCTATCTGAGCGATACCAAAAGGGAGTTTCTGTCGAGCGGTGGTCTGAACATTAGCAAAATTAACAAAAATTCCCTGGGCAGTTTCAGGTCGTAAGTAAATAATGGATGATGTGTCTTCAGTGGGACCATAATGAGTTTTAAGCATCAAATTAAACTGTCGAGGTTTTGTCCAATCTTTCACTCCGCAATTTGGACATGGTTTTTCTAAATCAATGTGGTCTGCTCGATATCGAGCTCTGCAATTTTTACAATCTACCAGCGGATCGTGGAACTCTTCCACATGACCGCTCGCTTCCCAGACCTTTGAATTCATAAAAATGGCTGCATCCATACCCACTACATCAGATCGGGACGTAACAATGTCTTTCCACCATATCTGTTTTACGTGATTCTTCAACTCAACACCGAGGGGCCCGTAATCAAAAGTGGCTTCCAATCCTCCATAAATTTCTGAACTCTGAAAAATAAATCCCCTTCGTTTACATAGCGAAACAAGTTTATCCATAACGTATTTCATAAATAAAATACCCTTTCATTCTGAAGTATTAATACTTTTGTACGAGGTTTTACATTCGGGACACTGATAATATGTCCCGCGTTTTTTGGTAACATGTTCTTCTACATAGGTATTTCCACATTTTTTGCACTTGAATAAAATTGGCTTTCTCCATGTAACAAAGTCACATTTTGGGTAGTTACTGCACCCGTAAAACACTTTCTTCTTTTTTTTGCTAATTCTTTCAATGATTTTGCCGCTACAGCCGGGTTTTGGACAAGAGACCCCGGTTGTTATCGATTCGGTATGTCTACAATCTGGGTAATTGCTGCACCCGATATATCGTCCAAATCTGCCGGTTTTTATATGAAGTTCACTACCACATTTTGGACAGAGTTTATCCAGAATTTCAGGTTTTTTTTCATCATCTTTTTGGGTTAAGGATTTTGCATTTCGACAGGCGGGGAATCCAGAACAAGCGAGAAATTTCTCACCTTGCCGGTTCCACTTTATGACCATGGGTTTACCACATTTTTCGCACATTTCATCTGTCTTTTCAACCAGGGAAGATCTTATTTCAATCCGCTTTTTTCTGACTTCAGTCATAGACGAGTGGAATGGTTGATAGAAGTGATTCACCACATCAAAGTATCCTTTGTTTCCCTCTTCAATATCATCCAGTTCCTCTTCCATTTTCGAGGTAAATCCAAAATCAAAGATTTTGGGCAGATTGGATACAAGGATTCCATTAACCGTAATACCACGTTCTGTGGGAACCAGCTTTCTTTTTTCACTCGTAACATATTCCCGTTTATACAATTTTGAGATGGTTTCTGCAAATGTACTTGGTCGCCCGATCCCCTGGGAATCAAGCTCCTTAATCAGGGAGCTTTCGGTGAAGTATGGCGGAGGTTTGGTAAAATGCTGATCAGGAATAAACTTTACAAATTGAACTTTTTCTCCTTTTTCAAGAAGTTTGGGAATAAAAATGGACTCTTTCTCGGTTTTGTGAGATGGATAAACCTTTCGGAAACCGTCAAATTTCACTGTTGAACCGACCGTCCGAAAGAGATATTCGTCTCCAGCGCTTATATCGATGGTGGTTTGAGCAAGAATTGATGGATTCATTTGACACGCTACAAATCGCTGCCAGATGAGACTGTACAGCTTTCTTTCATCTTCTTTTATTTTACCTTTCAGGTCCTCCGGTGTCAGTTCAGGGTGAGTGGGGCGGATGGCTTCGTGGGCACCTTGTACCAATTTTTTCTTCTGTTTGTAAACTTTAGTTCTTTGGGGGAGATACTCTTTACCGAAGGTGCTCAAAATAATTTTCCTGACTTTGGTGACGGCATCCTGTGCGAGCCGGGTTGAATCGGTGCGCATATAGGTGATGAGTCCAGTTGACTCCCCTTTGCCAATATCAACCCCCTCATACAAAGATTGTGCGATTCGCATCGTTCGGGAGGGTGAAAATCTCAGCCGGATAGCTGCATCCTGTTGAAGTGTACTGGTTATCAGAGGAGGATAGGGATTTTTTTTCACATCTTTTCGGGTAATGGAGGTAATAACATATTCAGCATTTTTCAGAGATCCCATGATTTTGTTCACAGAACTTTCATCTGGGATTTCAGGTTTTTTTCCTTTGATCTTGTGAAGTCTGGCACTGAAGACCTCTCCCGATTTGGTTTTTAATTCTACTTCCAGTGACCAGTACTCCTCCGGGACAAAATGGGTAATCTCATCGTGTCTTTCGCAAACAAGTCGAAGAGCCACCGATTGGACTCTGCCAGCACTTAGACCACTATACAGTACGCTCCATAAAAATTCTGATACCTGAAATCCTACTATGCGGTCGATGACCCTGCGTGCCTGTTGAGCATCCACAAGTTTTCTATCGATATTCCGAAGATTTTCGATGCCTTTTCTGATACCAGCTGGTGTGATCTCGGTGAAGATAGCCCTTTTAATTTTTCCGGTGGCTTCACTTAACTCGGTAGCAATATGCCATGCTATGGCTTCTCCCTCCCGATCTGGGTCAGTAGCGATGAGAATCTGAGGTGCTCCTTTGGCATTTTGCTTCAGAGTTTTGATGATATTATACTTTCCAGGAAGTGTAACATACTTCGGTTTGAAGTCCCTGGAGATATTGATACCCAGATCCTTTCTTGGGAGGTCTTTGATATGACCATTACTGGCAAGAAGGTGGAATTTTTTACCAAGATATCGCTCAATGGTACGAGCTTTTGATGGTGATTCAACGATTATCAGCGGTTTGGTTGTCATAATGTTGTTTTTGCTTGGTGAAAATTTACAATCGGGTTGGGATAGAATGTCAAGGT
>JACNLN010000023.1 GCA_014381485.1 Fidelibacterota bacterium | reverse complement strand
TGCAAATCTTTCAAGGTCCTGATTCTGGGATGCAGATTATTTTTGAAGGTGATCTGCCAGATACTTCTATTGATCCATCTTTCCTACGGGTGATTGTCAACGAAGATGTACCATTTGATCAAGACCCAATCATAGCACCAACATTGAGTGTGACTATAGATACAACAATACCTATTCCACCTATTCAACTTGCACCTGGTGGGTTGATTGATACTTCATATCAACCATTTAATGTTCCACCGGGTACAAATAAAACAATTTTGGCAGAGACTTGGAATACGATCGCAGCAGCATTTGATACGACAATTATTGTGGACATTGAGTTACCGGAGCCCAGTGATCTTCCTGAATTTATTACTTCAATTGACGCAATTGTTATTCAAGAAGACAGCCAAACTGATTCCAGTATGTTTATGACCTACATTAAGAATAATGGGATTCCAACAGCAATTCAAGATATCAATTTTCGATTATTAACAGATACGAAAAGTCCGTTGGATACATTGGCACACCACGCAAATTCACATCTATCGAAAGACCAAGAATTTCCGAAACAGACATTAATTGGGGGAGACTCTTTAGGTTCGGCGATCCGTATGGAAATTGGATTAGCGTTAGAGCAGGATACTTTAAACAATACCCTGACTATTAATGAGGGTGACTCAGTTCAAATTAATATGTCCATTCGTTTGCGGATTTCTGGTTTCGATAGGGCTGTTGTTCAAATAGCTGAAACAGATATATCACCAGAATTGCCAGAGTTTAGTTTTCAATCTGATATAGAAATTTATTCTGGAGAATTTGCTGACGTGCAGGAGCTCAATGTAAATGAAATTCGTGTTTCTAACTTAAAAAGTACGTTCCCTTTTAACATTAATTTCACAATGAATTTTAGAAATTTTATTCCCCCTATTGGACAGGATTCTGTGAAAATCGACACGGTATTAGGTAGTAATATCCCAACCTATTCAAAAATATTTGATATCAATAGTTATACTTTTGCTAATCCTTTGGGGGAGGATAGTGCCTTGACGGCTCTTATCGTCGATGTTTCTGCGATCTTGGATTCACAACAGACTACTATTCCACTTGACGGTTCTGAGTTGGGTAAAATCACAGGAAGAGTTCGGGTGGATGAGTTCCAATTTGAATCCCTCTTGGCCAATATTTTTAGGCAATTTCCCACCACCACACAGACATTGGAGGGAATACCTCAAGGATTTACAGGTATGGCATTTACAGATGTGAAGATTGAATTTATTATGTTTAATCAAATCCAACTACCTGTAATGCTTGATGTTGACATGGTTGGAGTTAATACATTTGGTGACTCATCTATAGTTTCTGTGAGTGCAACTATGGGAAGTCCCGAGACTTCTGCTGATACAACGAAAACGGTGATAAGACTGAGCCGTGAAGGAACCACAACTTTGATCTATGACTCACCTTCGGACAGCACCTGGTCAGATAGTTCCACCGTTCCTCCTCGTCCAGGGGAGTCAACAATTGTGGATTTGCTATCCTTTGATCCAGCTACCATAGTAGTAAATTCCACTGCCAAAATTGACGGACGTGGAACGATTGTAATTGGCGCGACTATCGGAGGTGCTTATAGACTTTTAGCACCTTTTGAAGTTTGGATGGATGAAATGAGGTTTATTCCGGTGACTAAAACCCCGATTGAGGAGATGGATCACGACACACGGATAAAATTGCGTAGTTCACTTGTAAGTAGTAGTGTCACAGCAAGGGTCATTAATCATATTCCAATTGGTGGTAGTCTTTCAATCCTATTTTCAAATAAAAATGTCTTCCCATTGGATACAACAACAGAAAGTCTGGAAGCCTTTCGCGATTCTATGGTAGTAAATGAAGGTTGGGATTCCACAGATATTGTTTATATCGTGAATGCGTGCTCTTTATTAACTCCATCCAGGGGAGATATATATATTTTTAATGTAATGTCTGACTCAAACGATTGCATTGATGGATTGTCATACCTTATTCGGAGTAGTAATACAGGGGTTGATACAGTAATTTCTTATATTGATACATTGATTAAAATTATTTTACCTGATCCTGATTCGTTATATACAGAATCCTCAACGGAAGGGAGAGAAGGAGCTGTTTATATCCCGGGTGATAAGACATATTCCAGCATAATTGACACAAATAGCATATGGTTACTATCAGACTTGGGACAGCGTTATGTTGTTCCTATGATCAATCTAAATGGAACCATAGTAGATGGTGATACTCATGTGGTATACATTTCTATGAACGACTATATTGAGATCAAATCATTTATGACATTTCAGATTAGCAGTACCGGTCTTTTTGAAGAGGGGGAGAATGAATTACTTATAGTTTATCCAAATGGTGGACAAACTTTCGTTGTGGGGGACAGTGTAGTGATTCGATGGAGGTCTCTTGGGGAGGATATTATGGGAGATAATGTCGGTGTGTTTATTTCAATTGTTGATGAACCCGAAGTGGATGAAGATACACACTGGTCTTCTATTGCAGATACTATTGATAATACTGATTCATTCATCTGGGTACCATCTGAATCTGATACAGGACGGCACTGGCTTCGAGTTTGTAGTGAATCGAGAACAATATGCGATATGAGTGGGTGGTATTTTGATGTAGTCCCAAGTGTACCCCAATCGGTGAGACCTCCAGATCTACTCCAAGAAATCAGAATAATAAAAAATAGAAAGAATCAGTCAGTTAAGAAAACCAAGTAAGGATTTAACCATTTCTTCGGAATAAATATCTTAAGTTTTGCAGTCACTAATAATATTGAAATATTTATTCTAATAATGGTATAAGGTATAGGGTATATGGGAAAAAAGGAGGAATAATTGGATCATCATAATAGTTATTTTACTGACCAGCATCATTCAGAAAGAAAGGTTAGTAATAATATTAATGAACCCCCATTAAATTATGATTCTAAGAGGGATTTCACATCGTTAGAGGCTTGGAAAAAAGCTCGAGCAGTGAAGCTGTTTTTTTACGAAAGAATATTGCCTAAGCTGCCAGTTGAGGAAAGATATAATCTGGGAAGTCAAATACGAGATTCGGGTGTAAGTGCTACGGCAAATATTGCCGAGGGCTATGGTAGATTTCATTACAAAGAAGGGATTCAATTTTACAGAATTTCAC
>JACNLN010000080.1 GCA_014381485.1 Fidelibacterota bacterium | reverse complement strand
AAATACGAAGCAATTATTTCACAGGGTGAACCTTCGTATTGTCTTCCCATCCGATTGGGCGACAGGATGTTTGTTCAATTTTCAATGAACTTGTCCATCGGATATGTTTGCATGCAAGGCAAACAAAAAAGGGCAGCAAAAAAGCTGCCCTTTTTCTAATCGTCGAAATGAAGTCTTACTTAAGTAAGACCATCTTCTTAGTTGCCGAGAAATCACCAGCATCGATCCTGTACAGATAGACACCAGTACTGACATCCCGACCAAGTTCATTCCTACCGTTCCAGGTAATAGTGTGTGTGCCTGCTCTGCGAAAATCGTTAACAAGCGTGGTTACTTGCTGACCAAGCAGGTTATAAACCGTCAAAGTAACATTACCATCACTTGGAAGCACGAAGTCAATGGAAGTCACCGGGTTGAACGGATTCGGATAGTTCTGATGAAGAGCAAAGGTTGATGGAACCTGCGCATCATCATCAACACTTGCGATAGCATCCATCCACATTAGAGTTTGTGGAATCGGACCTTCCGGATAAATACCAATCCAATAATCGTGCCCGGCACCGACACCAGCATCTACACTCAGAACATCAAAACCGAACCAAGCGGTTTTACTACCACTGGCCAACTCCATATATGTAGCTGATGGCAGTGTATCGGTACCCGTTGGTACACCAAGGGAATCCAGAATACCACTGACACCATAGAAGGAAACACTGGCATCAACGGTAGGTTCGACACCGTCCAACCAGTTGTCCGCACCAATCTCATAGTCTGGATTATAATTCAGGTTCAATGAATCCCCAAGGAATGTATGCAGGACTCCAGAAATATCATCATCTGCAACAGTAATCAATCTGGAGATTCCACTCTGGTCACCGCTTGTAGAATAGTTAATATCTGGATAGTAGTAGTCCAAACCAAGATAGTCATATGTAAATTCACCAGCTACAATATCAACCGGATCCCATCCATAGAAACAGGCGCCCAGCCACTCATCACCAGCCGAGATGTAGTTTTTACTACCCTCATCCAACCATGCACTCAGGTCATCTGTATCATCACAGAAAATAGGTCCACCACCGGAAACTTCAATAATGGTGTTATAGTTGCCAAAGAGTTCAGCCGTTCCTCCACCATAAGCCCAGAAATCAGTCGCAAATAGTGTATCCTCTACACCCATTAGATAATAACCCATAATCCAAGATGCAAACAGATCGCTATTATAGATGAACAAGTTATCCTCAACTGGCTCAAATATCCTGTAAGTAACTGCCGTGACCGTAGTTGTATTTGGCGGGGTACCTACGTCAGTGGCTGACAGATAGTAGGTAACAATCGTTCCTGGTACCTGACCAGGTATGTCAGCTGTAAATGTGTCACCACTTGTGTTTGTCAAGGTTACTTCTGTATAGACGGTATCTGTCGTGTAGAACAAGCTCGCGCTTGCAATACCCGCAGCACCACCTGATGGGTTGTCATCAGTAATAACAGCAGTAACCGTACGATCCCCGGTAGAAAGCGTTGTGGGAAGCATGGTGTAAGAATGGAAGACAGGGCCTCTGTCACCGGTAAGCTCAACAGCCATTGGCCAATCCAGTATCCAGTGACGGATATGCCACCCACCTTCACCAGATGTACCATCACATTGATTGTAGAACTTAGCAAATACCCAAGGATCTACAAGCCCATCTCCTTCACAGTACCTGAAACCACTCGCCTCAACACTATCCCCCTGGTTTTCTATCACTATTCCAACCCACTCATCCTGCAGGAATGTGGGTTCACTTCCATAGTCGATGGTAGCTATCCAGTTATCTTCTCCCGCCGGTGCTGTAGTAGGTGTGAATGTGGCATGTATGAAAGGTGAAGCTGGCCAGACCTGAGTTGCCACAAGATCCTGAGCAGCGGGGTTTGCAGCTTCTCCACCACAGGGACCTACCTCCTCTTCCTCGTCTCCATAGTAATCGAGGTAACCAGCAGTCTGGAAATAGGGCCTGGTATTATCCACACCATCCCAATAGTATCCTGCCCATCCGTTACCATCTACGAAAGTGCTGGGATACGGATTACCATCAGACCCCATCGGGTATGTCACAGTCCAGATACTAACTTCCATTTGGTCTTGAGAAGTAGCAGAAGTATCAGCCCACGCGTAGACGTGGGGGTTTATCCCTTTAATGATACCATCAGCTTCCATTTTGTACATAACTAACTCAAACTCACCAGGTACGAAACTGAACCAAGCTCCTGGCGCCGAACAGTAAAACATAGTATCAGCTGTACTACGGCCGTTAATGTATACGTTCTTGTATTCATTATTGGGCCAAACAACTATTACATCGTCCTCCATGAGCTCCGGCACATCAGGGATAACCGCTTCAGATGACCTGTTATCAATCGCTACGTGTGAATTCGTTCTGTTGTCCTCACTGGCTATGTCCATATTTGCTGCTGTTAAAGACCATGTTAGGGCAAACATCAACACGATAATCATTATCATCTTTCTGTTCATGTTAACTCCTTATTTATATTGTTCACGTGAACTTCAAGAGGAGTATAGTATTACTTCAAACATTTTTACTATTACCCCTCTTCGTATCTAACCTCCTGAAGCAAAGTATCTCAACACACCTGTGATTCCTGTCGCATGACTATCTTTGCTGATCAGGACGTAAGTTTTAACCTTCTTAAAAACCTAGTGAAATCGTAATCCACTGCGAATCCTCAAACCACTTAGCGGAACGGTAAGCATAGTCAATGGTAAGATCCATCCCTGTTACTTTCTCGGAATTAAGTCCAAATCCAAAAGAGGGTCCAAACAGAAACTTTTCTGAATCATATATCCACTGCTCATCTTCCTCGTCATCATCTGTCCCTTCTATATTATCAGCACCAAACGGTTCAGGATCAAACGCAATGACAAATCCACCCCGGAGATAGAGCATATTCATAA
The DNA here is from genome assembly GCA_014381485.1 of Fidelibacterota bacterium. GTDB lineage: Bacteria > Fidelibacterota > Marinisomatia > Marinisomatales > CAZVFT01 > JACNLN01. Next base: position 13,309 of record JACNLN010000080.1, on the reverse strand, counting down.
AGATAAACTCTCCTCCAAGGCGATATTCATCGAAAGAGAAGTTGTTGTTTAAAAAAGATGTGGCAAGGGTCACATTGCCTATCCCCAAATTGACTGGACCATAAGAAACACCTAATTCAAGGCTAGTAGGCATCTCATAATCTTGAGAATGGACACGACGGGGTTCATTACTTGATCCAGGTTCGCTTCCCTCTGGTTGATACATTCCCTCAAGATCCGGACCATTAAACCACATATTCAAGCCAAGATTTTTAACGGTGGCACCGAGTCGTATCCCGTTAGTGCCTGTCGTATACTGTACACCCGCATCAATCACAAACCCGTTAGCACTTTCACGCATAATGCCTTCGTGAACGAATTTAATATCCGCACCAAAAAGTATTCGGTCTGTCATTTTCCGAGAGAATAAAAACCCAATGGTTACGTAATTAGGTGAGAATGTTTCACCGGTTCCATCGGGTTCTTCGGCCGTTGTTACCATAATATCACCAAAATCGATATTTCGGAAAGTTACACCGAAGAAGTTCTTCCCACCAAAATTGGATGCTACTGCAGCGTAATTCACATTAATATCCGCAATCCAATTGTTTCGGGAAAACATTGCTTGACCATTACTCATCATCCCTGCCACACCAGCAGGATTATATGCTGCCGCTTCAACACCACTAAGACCTGCTACAAAGGCACCAGACATAGCAATATTCCGGGCACCAACAGGAATTAATAATTCCTGCGCTCCTGCGGTTCCACGACGTCTTTTACTACCCGCTTCTGCTAAATTAACAATAAAAAGCGCTAGGATGAAGATTATCGATAGATTACGGAAATGCGTTGATTTAAACATATGTTTAATCCCCATTTTTCAATATTATATTATTAATATACGTCCAATCGTTCTTCTGGCAAAATCACAGCCAGTTTTAATATTTTTTCACCGTACGGTGTTTCAATATGAGCAATATACATACCTGATGCTACAGGAATACCCCAATCGTTCCTTAAATCCCAAATTATCAGATTGTCCACATCATTCTCAGATACATTTTCCTGTTCGATCTTTCTCACCAAATCACCTGCCAGTGTGAAGATGCGAATCGTATGACTTCCAACTCCTAAATGAGTAAAAATAACTTGCCGATTCTGTGGATTGCGCTCTTCCATATATTGACCAAAATATGGATTTGGGAAGACATTAATAGCATCCAGCTGAGAGTCAATCTTATCACTCGATGCAGTTGTCATACCTGAGATGGTAAATTCATACTCATCCACATCCGGGAAAATAGGATTATTAAACCCTACTTCAAATTCATCACCCGCAATGAATTTTGTATCGTCTTTATTATATACCATAATCCAACCCAGAGATTCACTACCTTCATCCCAGGCGGTATAGGAAGCAGTAGTATCATACGGTTCATAAATAGGAACAATTTGGTGGTTCCAAAATCGCCCAAATGTGGATAACGTATCCCCAGTCCCCGGATCGATCTCATAATCCTCATAATATACCACATCTTTCCCACCTGTGAGTATCCAAGCCATAACATTTATGCGAACTGAATCCTCCACAGTCCACACTTCAAATGGGACATCTTTCATTTCCAAGTTGGGCGCTGCACCGTTCCAATAATACCCCTTTTGTGGCTCATCTGTAAATACAAACCGTATATCTTTTTGCAATAGACTTTTATCGTTAGTTCCGCCAGTAAATCCATATCCCCCCATAAAATCAGCCCAGATTCCCTTATCCTCCGAATAGAGTATTTGTGTATTAGTATCTGAATCAGCATCTACTGTCTGTACAGTACGGTTGGAAGTTGTAGGCGCCTCAAACGTGGCATCGCTAAATGTCAAAATAAACCCATCAGTGATATTAATTGATTCTTTTAGGAGCCGTGTTTCATTGGAGATAACTGTATCATAATCAGTAATGTTTACAAGACTCCAGCTATTTTCCTCTGATACAGAATCATATTCAAAAAACACCTCATAATCATCATTTGTCAACTGATATGGGTCTACCACTTGAACGACTACAGATGCTCCAGCGATACCAGATGTGTGCTCTACATCGATCGTGTCATTTGATGTAGCAGCTAAATCAGCACCTAACCCGGGTTCCATAGGAATGGCTATAATTGCTTCAATCGGGCTTTCAATGACACGTTGAGCTGCTTCAGGATCGTATGCATAAGCCGTTACAGAGAAATAATATTTTCTGCCGTTGATAAGCCCAGAACCACGAACTTTATCATATTCAATCTGGAACTGGTGATCAAGACCAGAGTCTGTCCCAAATTGAGCAGGTACCTCTATGAGTTCACCGGTTTCATCATCCAGAACCTGGTCAAGTATTACTTTTACATTATTCACTATATCGTATGTCCCGATGCGCGTCCAGGGACCGTTTAATGATTCTCCCTGATAAATATTATACCCTTCAAAGGTATAGTCCGCACAGCTATATCCCTCTATGCTTTGACTCCCCTCTTGGAATGTGAGAACGATCTTCTCATCTAACTGTGCAACGGATACAGATGGAATCGGGGGTGAGCAAACATCAAAGTTAACATTAAAGGCAGCTTGAGCAAAGTCGTCAAAATATTTCAGTTTTGTAATGGATTTTGCCCAGTTAGAACCACCAGCAATAATAATACAACCGACTACTTCCTGAATATCACCAGGACCAAGGTAAAAAGGACCAGATGTCATAAGATAACGACGATCACCAGAGTCATAATCGATCCATCCCGTCCCTGCAACTGGATCGCCAGGATGAACAAATACGGATGGTTCACCCGTAGTTGGATCTACAAAAGGCTCACCCGTAAGACCAACAAGGCCATTCATATACCGGTACGCTTCTTCTGATGTTTCTGGATCCTGATATAGTGGGTCTCCATTGATGTATTTCGCAAAAGATGTAAGAGGGAGCATTTTGTAACCAAGAACCTCACGAACATAATAACTACTATCAGCCGACCAGGTTAAAATAGACGCTGAATCTCCCGCAGATTGAACCAGTGGTCCTTGAAAGAAGTCAGCACCAACAGCCGGTACTTCGACACCATAATGAGAATCTTCACCTTCATTATACGTGTAACCGAGACTTTTGCTTGTATCACAACCTACAAAGTCATCTTCGGCATCTCCAACATCATCATCGTGCCAAATGGAAACAAACACGCTGTCTAATTCCGTAGAACCCTTGTTAATAATAACCCATCGAGTGAATAGAATATTACCAAGAGCTCCGGCCTGGTTGTACCCAAAGACAGAGGTTTGGATTTCCACACGCATTGGTACAGTACCCCAAAGTGGTGTATGAATAGCAGCATCACCATCGTTCATAACGTACCAGTGAAATTGATCCCCAAGAATGTCTGGATAGTCGCCATCTTCAATATTATATTCACCATCACCGTTGGCATCTACCCATGGGGCACCATGGTCAACAGGCCAATTCTTAAAATCATCTGTCGGAAATTGAACGGTAATGGTTACCCGCTCATCAACAATTGTCACTGGAATTTCAGCGGACATCTGTGAATACGTTGCGTAATCGTTATTAAGAAAAGCTTCCAGTTCTACTCTATGAATTTCATAGATATGACCACTTTCTCCGTCAATTGTACCGGGAACAAACTCCACTGTGTATTCTGCAGCAGCCGTTCGTATTTCTTCTTCCCAGTCTCCACCCGGTTCCCTTGACTTACCACTTGCCAACCATAATCCGGAACAGAACACGGCCGTCTTACCACCTCCTTTAGGCCATTCCAGACCTGCATTGCCGGTAAGGTGGTGATCAACAATATTACCGTTGTTACTGTGCCAGGTGGAAATCTGATTCCCATCCCAGATCGTACGTTCCACAGCTGCCATCGCCTTATGAATCCCAGCTGGTAGACTTTCAACATTTTCATTGATATTATTTGGCTTAGCACCCCATAAAAAGGTTAAGCTTATTGCAAACACTAGTGTCTTATTTAGCTTCATTAATCATCTCCTAATATTGTTTTGTGAAGACAACTTAGCAATTAATCTTACATTATAAATCCAACCTTACACCTAAGCGAATAATTCTCGGTTTAGAATAATTATACGGATTGTTAATTCGTGATTCGTATAAATCTGATCCAAATGCACTACCTCCTACCGCAACACCATCAAGCCATGCCATACCACCTGGAATGGTAAGATATCCATCATTGTTCGGCAAACCTGTGGAGTTGTATACAGATGCAATATTCTCACGATCCAGTGCATTTTGGACCCACAGAAATACTGACAGGTTGGTTGGTCCAACCCGAAACGATTTATCCACTCTGAGATCACATTGAAAGGTCCAGGGTGCAACACCTGAATTAAGAGCTGCAGTTGGATGGTACGCTAAAGAACCGCCAAATACTTCAGATCTTGGGTTGGATGGTGTATAACGAAATCCGCTTCCAAACTGAAAGAGTACGTTTACACCGAAGTTACGCAATATACCTCTACTTCCTGTTCGATAATCTACAGTAAGATTTCCCGTATGCCGCTGATCATACTCAAGAGGTGATACAAACGTTGGAAAGTTTCCGCTTAACCAGGCGATGGAATACTGACGACTTGAGTTGGATCCCGTTCCACCAGCATACTGTAAAGTATAGTTTGCATCAACCTGCCAATTATTAATTCGCTTTGTATGCAGAGAGAAACTCAATCCTTTTACAGTACCATAGTCACCGTTTACATAAATCGCATAACTAGTAGGTCGAGCTGAAATATTCCTAATCTGGATATACCCCGACATCTGCTTGTAGAATAAGGTTGCATCAACACTAACATCTGGAGTAATAAATTGCTTAAAACCTATTTCGTACGCTGTTGTATTAACTGGCTGTATTTCTGGATTCGCTGAAGTAGTATAATTACCCTGTTGAAGATTAGATAGAAAACGTGTATAACTAATAAACATACGATTTAGCTCAGGTTGCTGCAGATATTTTCCATACTGAGCATGAAATACCGTTTTATCTGTAACCGGAAATGCAAAACCAATTCGTGGACTCCACATTGTACGTGCTTCTGCAGGAATCTGCTGTGATAGACCAACCGAATCTACAGAAGTAGGATTGAGTTCGGTATATTCACGTGGATCTTTTTCACCATCATTATCTATATCTTTCCAATACACTGTCTCTGCAATGGTCCCAGCATCTGTGATCGTAATGTTCTGATTCCCACCAGTTTTAGGATTGAAAATCTTGTTTGCAGGATCAATATAATCATACCTTAAACCTAAAGTCATAATCAGGTCATCAAGCTCTACTTTGTCTTGAAGATAAAAAGCCCCAATAAGTGGCTTTCTTGCTCCATTTATCCCACTATCCAGCTTCTTTTCTCCTGTTATATCATATCCAATATTTTCAGCATAGGAGTACTTGAATCCCTGAAATATATAGTCATCAAAATAATCATCATAGTCAACCGAGCCATCACCATTTACATCCTCTCCATCCCAGCTATCTGTATCATCCTGAAGGTAATCTAAAATTCCATCAGAATTATTCTCCACAAGCGCATCCAGAGTATCAACATAAGCCCAACGATCTTGGTCAGACGAATAAGGGGGAATATTATGGAAGTACCTACTTAGTCGTTCTCCAGCTGCTATCCGATAGTAGCGTACAGTATTATCTCGATACTCAAATCCTGTCTTCAACTCATGTTTCCCTTTTTGCCAGGTTAAAGAACCCTTATATCCAATATGCCCGGTTTCCCTTTTCTCATATCGTGATGAATTATATCCGGTTATCGTATAATAAGCCCACTCTTCCAATGGCATAGGTAATGTCCCAACGGCAGAATATAGAGGATTAATCCAAGAGGTATCACCGTAATCAATTCTGTTAAATACGTATTGTGTATCTTCTAACACCCAGTAACTACTAGTAAAATCGGTACTGTCAATTCGCAGAAACGAAATAAGAGTCGTATCATTATTAAAAATATTATTAGTGGTATCAAAGGTATAAAAGTCATAGATAACTTCATTACTATCCTCATCCCAAAATACCCAATCTCTATCATAGTAGTGCCATTCAGGAATTCCGGAGTAATCTGTAACTTTTCCGTACTGGATGTACGGAACTTCTACATCAGATATTGTTCCGTCATCATATAGAAAGGTTCCCTCTCCTTTCTTTAAAACTGGATCATAATACAAATATGAATCACTAAATTTGCTCACCTGTAGATAAAAAAACATATTTTCAATGCCGGGAATATTACCTCTTAGCTGAGCATACATTGTTTTGGTTAGGTCCTCGCTTATATTATATCTGTGCAACAGGTTGCCATCCGTCCCAACTGAATTTGCACTACTTGCATCGTTATAATAAGCAAATAAACTTCTAGCATGTAAATAGTCAGATCTCTTCTCACCATAATAATTCCCACCAACCTTCAATTTCCAGGCAAGTCCCGTTAGCTTGTTAAGATCAATTAAGACATTCCCATTAAAGGAAATACGATTATTCCAATTCCCATTCTTAGGACCATATTTAAAAGATACATCATCAATATCAACATTTAAATAATCGGAAGCATCGAATATTCCATCACCATCAAGATCCGTGAAACTTTCCCCTACATCATAAATTGTGTTGCCATTTGTATCCACAAACGGTTCCCCATTATTTGGCATACCGTTTAGTAGTAATCCCCCAGTATATTCAGGGAAATATCCACTGGTTGGATCAGCATCATCCATTGATAAATATTCAAGAGCGCTATAAAACCTGATGAAATTAAACATCGGAACAGGACCACCTAGGGACCCAGATAAGAGATTGTATCCGTAAGAAAAAGCAAGTGGTTTTTCATTTAATGTGGATGGGGTAGAACTCAAGAAAGCATCAGTAATAGCTTCACTGGAAAATTCCATGCGATCACTACCAGTTTTTGTCGTGATATTAACTATACCTGCGTTTGCATCACCATATTCGGCGCCAAATCCACCAATTTGCATTGATAGTTCTTCCATCGATATATTGGGAATTTCACCAGAACGGGAAAGATTATACGGATTATTTGTATAAACACCATCAATGTAAAAAGCAGTTTCATCACGACGTCCACCCCTGACATGAAGTTCCTCGTTATCATCCATTACAACACCTGTTTGTAATGCAGCTACACTATTATATCCGCGTACAGGCATATTCTGTATTTGTTCGCTACGGACCACACGAACTTCATTTGTCGCAGATCTTTCAAAAAGCGGTCTCTCGGCGACAACTGTTACCAATTCACCTTCAATTGCTTCTGGTCGCATTCCAAAATCGAGTTTTGTAGTTAAATCAGCACTAACTCTTACTTTCCGAGTAATAACCTTAGCATAACCAATATAATCTGCTGACACATCATAAATCCCCGGTGGTACCTGAAGAATCACATAGTCTCCATCAGCATTGGTGGCCGAGCCCATATTTGTACCTTCAATCAATATATTCACACCAACCAGTGGTAGATCTGTTTCATTGTCAGTAACATAACCAATAATTTTCCCGAAATTTCCAGCAAAGACTAACTGTATGGAAAAGATTATAAATAATGTAAATCTCCCTAATTGCTTGTTCATCTTTAACCTCTTAGTTTAATTTATTCATTTTGTGTTTGTAACAACCAGATTGTATCTTGAACACTTTCCCAATAACTAAACAATAATTTTTAAAGAAACCTATCTCGCATTTAATCTATATTCGCCTAATACAATATATTAATTACTAAGAGAATTGTCAACATTTATTTCCTTCCCAAAATCCGATATTGACGAAAAAAATGTTATATTTTTACTTTGAGTGTTGTTTGGAATCATATTTTTAAGTGATTTGTAATCTATTCGTACAGATTCAGAAATAATTGCAAACCATTTAAATGTTAACGTAGTTGTTTTTCAACAGGCTTTTCAGGAACAGGATGTACCTATTCACAAGATTCTATCTATCATTGAAGTTTTCGGATTAAGCAACTTGTCATTATGTCTCTCTTAAGAGCCATATCCTTTCTCTTACACGAATGATGTCTCGTATTTCTTCCGTCGTCTTATTAATTTGCAAAAAGCACCGATGCCCCGTGTGAGTCACTTTTGCTACCATGCGTAGAAATTTTCTACGCAAAGATAAAACCGTTCTGTGCAGCCACGATTTCGGGAGAACCATCATTTGCATCAATTTTAACAGATTGAATGTGAGTATCCCAATGCCGTAGTACATGGCGTTGGCTTCAAATTGTCCACACGGAATATACCGAAGTGTAAGGCCATATTTCGTATCTTCAATATAACGCTCACAGTTCCCGCGACCATTATGATGCCAAACCACTTCTTCGGCACTCATTCCATCCAAACCGTCTTCAGGAATATTGGTAATTATAGCGTAATACTTATAATGTCCAAACAAATCAGGCTTCTCAAGTAACTCACGCACTACAATTAATCGAAAACTGTGGTTGGAATTATTCATCGTATGGATCGTCTCCGCCACCTCACGACCTGTCTTGAATCCGTCTAACCGATCATGAAGAGGCTTCCAAGCCTTAGAGGGTATATTCATAATAGCAGCCATGACACTCACATCCTTGTCCGCCGTAATCGTGTAATAAATATCATTGTCATTACACTCATCAATGATCTTTGCCTGGAAGGCTGCGCTATCACTACGAAAACATTTGATTTTCTTTCCATCAGGCAATAGTGCTCGGGTATGTTGGATTGCTTCCAAAATATCTGCCTGGGCGGATGCGTTTCCCTGGCGAAACTTGGCATAAAAACACACAGGTTTGTCCTTGCCGTCTGACAAAAAACCCAGCATCGGATGATAGGACAATTCACCCTTGTAACTATACGTGGCATCTCCTTTTTTGCTCTCTATCAGAGTTCCATCTACATCAAAGATAAAATCGGTATTCTTGATTTCTTGAATATAGCGGTCAACTAAATAATCATTTGCCCTTTCTACATAACGTGTACCTCCCTTTTTACCAATACGACGAAGCCAATTGCCTACAGCATCACTCCCCGGCATATGAGCTATCTTGATTAAACTCTGAAATCCGGTATCTTCTTTAATTTCTTTAATCTCTTCTAAATATCTCCCACCATCTGAAAAATGATAGACCAACGTCCGAACATAATCAGAAAAGTTAATTCCACGTCCTGAACCGGGCAATGGAAATACTTCATTCAGTCTCTTTTTAAACCCAACTCCTGTCATAAATTCATCTATCAATGCTAAACTGCCGCGATCTGTTAATTTTGTTTTGGATTGTTTGACGAAAAATGGTAATATTCTGCCAGTCATTTTCTTTCACCTCCTGAGTGAAGTTTATTGTTTGTTTAACTATCATAAATTTAAACACTTAGGAGGTGTTTTTATATATTAATATCGGAATTTGGGGGAGACTATATACCTTGCCTTCATTCTATTCTTTCAGGCAGGGGATATGAGTTTTACCAATCACCATACGGTCCACCATAGGCTCCTATATCATTTCTAGTACCATCAACATCATTGTAGCTTTCACCTGGATTACCAGCATCAATACATGGTGAATTTGACTGTAAATGGAAATCGCCTGCGTTAGCATCCACGAACTTAGGTGCATCGCTTATATTGCCAGTTCCTGAAGTACCCAATCCTTCATCAGTATCGCAATACAATGTGTTCCGCCATATCATACTATTTGAACCGTAAGATGAATTTGCCCATATTATGCTATTTTCAAGATGAAAAGAACTTTTATAGATGTATATTGATCCGAATTTTCCGTAAGGCAAACCAGAGGTATTTTTAAAAATTACGCAGTTTCGGATGATTGGATTAGAGTACAAACCAATATAGAGTCCACCTCCCCCTTCTGTCGCTACATTTTTACCTATAATACAGTTGGTAATCGTGGGTTCATCGTAAATGGCAATCCCCCCACCAAAAAGACTGGAACAATTTTGTTCAAACCTGCAATTTCGAACAATAGCATTACCAGAAACAATGAGTCCTCCACCATTCAATCCTTCTCCAAATAGATTGACTGTATTGTTCTCAGAAAAAGTACAATAATAAACTTCAGCAGTATCTGTCACTATTATACCTCCAGTCACACCGGTTGCCCGAATCCCATTGATAATACAGTTAGTCATAATACTGGTCCCATAAAGCATTAATCCATTCCCATCTGTAATAGTAAATCCGTCCAGTTGACCACGGTTTATTGTAACAATATTTCCATTAGGTTTTCGCAAAATTGTCTCACTCGGTCCTTCTTCACTCAGGATAAATACATTTTTCCCCTCAAATACAAACGGCCCCATATAGCCCCCTGGTAAAACAAAAATGGTGTCTCCATTATCGACGAACGGGGTATTGTGAGCATTTTGTAAGGAACCGTATTCCTCTGGAACAATAACATAAGTAGTTTGGATAATTATTTGATCTGTCTCTGCATTTCGGAAATTCCCATCTACGTCTTCCATCCGAATACGATAACGAATTTTCCCATCATCATCAAGCGTATCTATGTATGAAGTGGTTAAAGGATTGTATATAACATTCCGTTGTTCCCAATTTTCTTCGCCATTTTTTTTAATAGATCGAAAAATAGTAAATTTTTGAAAATTATCAATTGTTATCTCTGACCAACTAAGTGTAATAGGGATGTTGTCCACCACCCGCTTACCATCATAATCGTGATTAAGTGTAAAAATAGTATCATCATTAGATGGTTTTGGGACAAATGGTAGATCACATGAAAGAAATACTAATCCCAAGACTACAATTAATATTTTTCTTCTATTTCTTATCAGCCGCATTAAATACTCACTCGTAACATAAATATTTCACGATACTGATCATAATAGTTATAAAAAAGAAGATTTAGATCAGAGTCATCGCCATTATCATCTATTGACATAAGATTACGTATTGTGTATGCCAAACTTAGTTTCACTCCATATAACTTTTTTTTCAAAGTAATATTTACGTTAGCATTTTTACGGGGCTGGAATAACTGACCAAAACCACTCCCCAACACAAACTGCTCCCCTTCATTAAAATAATCATAACTAATGACCAGCCAGTCCAAGTTTATATCCGATGTTACAACATACCGATATCCTGGTCTATTAGGAAAGAGGTAGGGATTTTCAATATTCAGTATTATTGCATTCCACCGTATCTGAAATTTATTATTAATAAAGGATGCTAAGATTCCTGCCTCATATCCATTGATATCCGCAGTTGGTTCGTTATAGGGAACTGGTGGTTCATTGATAATCCATTTGTATCCAATCTTGTTGTCGTAGTTATTCCGGAATAATGCCACATTAAGCTCTAGCTCAGATATTGTGGGTGTCATCAAGAATTCTGTGAATGAAATTTCTAGATTTAACTCGGTGCTTGTTAAATACTCCGGTAAGAGATAGGTGTCACGCAACGACTCAATACTAGTATTCGCCTTCAAAAATAGATCATTTAAGGTAGGTAGCCGTTTGTTGTTTCCCTGCGTTACAAAACCCCTATATCGGAACTTGTTTGTCAACCCTTCCATACGGAATCCCACTCGACTGGCAAACACGGTCTTCCGATTTTTTTCGAAGTCCTCAATAACCTCGGTCAAGTTATCATCAATGAATCCAAGACTATCGTAATAGGTGTTTACCTGACACTGATCCCTATTCGTATTTAATCTATCCAACCGGAGACTCATTTCCAGATGCAACCGCCTTATGATAGGATTGTCCCCTTCCGTAATCCATCTACCCACCATTGCTATTGAGTTAATCTGTCGGCGTAAATCCCCATCCCCCGCTACTGATAAATTGAGATCCGACCAATAAGTATCTCGACTGCCTTTAAATATTTGCTCCTCTCGTTCAAGCTGTAAACTGGCATCCAGTGATTGGATCCGAAGTGCTTTTCCAATTCGGTAAGTTCGGTTTTGATCATCCAGATGCTGACTCATATTATCAAAAAAGTTCTCTTCTTCAGACCAACGTTTATTACCAGTAAAAAATTCCCATCCAGAAGTCTTCCATATATTCCCCCGATACCAGGTAGAAAAAATGGTCTGATTATCACATATAGCAACTTCTCCGGAAGGATACGTTAAAACATTCTCCATCTGATAAAACCGACTACTTATCTTTCCGCAGGGCATCTCCACATCTCCAAACAGATTGCCAAATAATGAAGTAGTAAGAGTCCTGCCAGCATACGCTCGAGACTTTAATGAATAGCGACCACCCAAACCAAAAGGTCCAAGAATTCCTACTCCATCTATAGATAGATCCCTATCATCATCGTATGACATACCCTCTCCCCAATTTAATGACAGAGAATTTTTTGTGGCTCCTTGTGACCTCAAATTAAGAACACCTCCAAGATTCCCGTGACCAAAGAGATAAGCATTCCCTCCTCGTAAAACTTCTACACACTGGAGGGAGTTGAGATCCACTTGAGATAAATCAGCAATCCCGGTGTTAGCACTGTTAATCTTTACCCCATCAAGAAAAACCGCTACTTCATTAGGATTACTCCCACGAATGCTAATTGTTTGAACCCCAGAACTACTCTGATTGATGACAACAGAACTGATTCTTCGTAGAGCTGACCCAAGATCCCTAGATCCTTGTAATTTAATATCTTCAATCTCTATAACATCCATAGCTGTTGATGCTTCTGCTTGTGATCGACTTCTCTCCCCTAAAATTGTTACTTCTTCACCCATAAGAACTTTTGGTACAAGACGGATTTTTAACTGTGTTGGTAAAGAAACAGTCAATTGGCGAGTAATATATCCAATATGTGAGATCTGTAGAACTACAGGAAGTTTTCTCCCCCATTCAATTTTAAAATAACCATCCTTATCCGTCACTACCCCCACATCGGTTTCAATAATAAAAACATTCGCCCCAATTACAGGCTCATTCGATTTGCTGTCTACTACAGTTCCCTCAAGAACGCCTTTGGAATACAAAAGTGAAACGGGGATTAGGAAACACCAAAAATAGGACCTGTGTATTGCTTTAACAATATCCATATAATAATTTATGCAAACTTTCCCAAAATCCAATATTGATTAACCGACTAAATATGACGTCTTTACCAAACCAATCATACCCAACACCTTCATCCTCTAATAAGACAACAGGCTCTAGTGATCCAAATTGGGACTGATGCTACGACTCATTTTTCGGTAGATGGGACTTATATAGTCACCCGGAATAACAGAAATGCGATATCTCTCAATTCCCCCTTTCGCATACCCA
>JACNLN010000186.1 GCA_014381485.1 Fidelibacterota bacterium | reverse complement strand
AATAAACTAAAGATTGAGAAATTGTCTGGATACGATATAATTTATTATGAAAATCTGGAATTATCTCAAACAGTTGGAGCGCCTCAACTTCCTGTGAAAATAGTTCGTTTGTCTTTACCTCTCGGTAAAGATATTGTCAGCATATCAGTCACAAATATGGAAAGTGAATACCTTGAGGGAAAATACAATCTCTTTCCAGTCCAACCTCCTCAGATATTGTCGAATCCAGACGTTCAATTCATTTCTCCTGATCTTAATATTTATTCCTCACCCAATCTTTTCCCGCAGGAAATAATAAAAATAAATAGAGAGGGTTATTTTTCAGGTAACAACATCGGAGCTTTTCGTCTGTATCCAGTTCAATATCACCCCGTTGAAAAAAAATTAAAATTCATATCAAAAATTGAATTGAAGATCAACTACAAAGAGAGTGAAAGAATGCCGCGTGTATACAAATCATCTCGATATTCTGACCACATACAACAAAAGGTGCTGAAAAGCATTGTGAAAAATCCTCACTCCATAATTCAACCCTCAATGAAAATTAGGCAGGGTAGCACCACTCTACCCTCCGATGAACATATTTATGTTATTATCACTTCCGATGCTCTTGTTACCCATTTTCAACCTCTGGCTGATTGGAAATTAAAAAAAGGATTATCCGCCAAGATTGTGACCACCTCTTGGATATATTCATATTACTCCGGAACAGATTCCCAGGAAAAAATAAGGAACTTCCTCATCGACGCATACCAGAGTTGGGGCACGTTGTGGGTACTCCTTGGCGGAGATACGAATATCATTCCCGCAAGATATACTTTTGCAATGGATTGCGAGTGGGGTGGCTCGCCGGATGAAAATGATATTCCCTGTGATCTTTATTTTGCCGATTTGGATGGAAGCTGGAATGCCGATGGTGACGATATTTATGGAGAAGTGGCTGATTCCGTTGATATGTATCCGGATCTGTTTGTTGGAAGAGCATCCATTGAAAATGGGACAGAAGCAGATGCCTTTGTGAATAAAATCCTCACTTATGAGAAAACTCCATCAAACGATTATATTCTTGATATGCTGTTTTTGGCGGAAATCCTCTGGTTTGTTCCTTATACGAATTCTGGTGATGATAAGGATTATATTGACAGTTTGTATGTCCCGGATCGATTCGATCCAATTACTAAACTGTACGAGGCTTTAGGGAATGAAAATTATACATCAGCCATGAATGCACTGAACGCGGGACAGAATATCATTAACCATGACGGACATGCATGGTACACAGTGATGAGTGTTGGAGATGGGACTTTATACCGCAGCGATATGGACAATCTGATCAATGGTCCAAAATATTCCATTCTCTTTTCTATCGGTTGTTGGCCAGCTGCATTTGATTATGACTGCATCGCTGAACATTTTATTACAAATCCCAATGGAGGTGGTGTTGCTTTTATCGGCAATTCCAGATACGGATGGGCAAGCCCCGGGAATCCGCTTTTTGGCTATTCAAATCGGTTCGATCAGCAGTTTTTCAAACACCTTTTTAACGATAATATTTATCACATCGGAAGTACCCTCAGTGCCGCAAAATCTGTATACGTCCCATTTGCAGCCCAGGAAAATGTTTACCGGTGGTGCGAATACGAAATTAACCTTTTAGGCGATCCTGAAATGCCCATCTGGACGGATATTCCCCAGACATTAACGGTTAATTTCCCTCAGGAATTACCTGTTGGGGATAGTAACTGCCAGATAACCGTTACCGATGGGAACAATCCCATAAATGGAGCTCTAATTTGCCTGATGCAGGATACCGTACTTTACCAAACTGGTATCACAGGACTCAATGGTTGTGTGAGTTTTGACATATTCACTTCTGATCCTGTTAGTGAAATTCAATTAACTGTTACCGCTCATAATTTTATCCCGTATGAAAACACAATTTCTTTATCCATCGATGAGCCGTATGTGGCTGTTTTGTCTTATGCAACAGATGGTTCAGCCGATGGTTATGTGACCCCGGGTGATTCGGTGGTTATGGATATTTGTTTTAAAAATTTTGGAAGCGACACAGCAGTTGGAGTAAATGCTATTTTGATAAGTGAAACAGGTGATATTATCGTTGAGGATAGCACAGAATTCGTTGGTGATATTCTTCCTAATGACTCCATCTTTGTTGAAAGTGTATTTTCATTTCAAGTTAGTACGGATATTGTTAATGGTGATGTTAGATATCTGACTCTGGAAATTTCTGACAATTTGCTGAACACCTGGATAGATTTGACTGCAGTGACAGCAGCGACGCCAGATATTTCATATTTTTCCCATCAATTATCCGATTCACTATTTGGTGATGGTGATGGCTTTGCCGAACCGGGCGAAACGGTTAATATAGAACTGACTATCCAGAATACCGGGTTGGACACCGCACAAAATGTCACAGCGACGTTAAGCACCAGCAGTCCTTACATATTTTTCTCAGACTCTATAATCAATTTTGGTAATATTCTGTCTTCCAGTTACCAGTTGTCCTCAATAGAAATTGAAATCGATACTGGCTGTCCAGAACCGTTCTTCCCGCAAATTGATCTACTTATTGAAACTGAGGATGGGTATGAATTCGCAGACAGTTTTTACATCTCTGTGGGAGAATTTGGCATTCACGATGATATGGAAAATGGTGATGGTAATTGGACACACTCCGGATCACCTGATTTATGGCACCTTACTTCCAATCGAAAGCATTCCGGAACGTATAGCTGGTATTGTGGGAATGAGGGGCAGTACGAGTATGACAATAATATGCAAAATAATCTGGAATCCATTCCAATCGTTATTGGACAAAATGCTGAGCTCTCATTCTGGTGCTGGTATCTGTTTCCAAATTATGGGATTGATGGTTTTTATGTAGAAGTGAACGATGGTTCTGGATGGGTGGAATTAGATTTTATTGGGAGTGGAGGCGCACTTGGAACGCTTCCGACCGGCAATGACTGGCTGGAATATACGTATGATTTATCACAATATTCTCCCGGTTCAACTATAACCGTACGTTACCGTTTTCAGAGTGATGATAGTGAGGTTAATGAAGGTGTTTATATTGATGATGTAACAATTTATAGCCTGGAAGAGGAGGGAGGCCTTGAAATAAATTTCTCTGACGAAGGATTGTTGACCGAATATATGCTATATCAAAATTATCCAAA
>JACNLN010000094.1 GCA_014381485.1 Fidelibacterota bacterium | reverse complement strand
CGTAAATAATAAAACAGCAATCCTTTGTCCACACGATCAGAGGCAACGTCAAATTTCTGATATTCCCCCTTTGTTATCCGCTCATCAACCCGCAAATAATTCTCATATTGATAAAATCCATTTAATTCATATTTAGAATTTTCTCTCCTCCTGGTAAATTTCCCCTGAAAAAAATGTGTGTCGAAGTGTCTGTGTTTTCCATCAACTTCCTCAATTTTCTCCCCTTCTCCACGTTTGTCATCATAATAATCATACAGCACTTTTACACTTGTAGCGGGATTTAAGTCAAATCCCATTTGTGCTGATATTCCTTTTTCATCAAGGAAGAGAGGTACGGTATATTCTGTCTTCAGTGTATCGGGCAGGTCTATATAACCATCACTTCTCCTATAGAATCCATCAACATCAAAGTATAATTTATCATTTTTTCGCATGGAAAGATTAAAATTTGTACTCAACGTGTTATATGTCCCATAGGAAACATTTGCACCCCCACTGAATTTTTCCACTGGAGTTTGAGTAATAATATTTATCACACCTCCCATAGCGTTATTTCCATAAAGCGAAGATCCAGCACCTTTGAATATTTCAACCTGCTTAATATTATTCACATTGATTCTGTTCCAGTTGGCAACCCCGGTATCAGATTTATTGATGGGAACACCATTGACCAATACTAAGGTTCTTCCCGGCTCATCCCCCGAGACACCGCGCAGACTTACCACAGGTCTTATCTCGAAAATTCCTGATGTTCGGTGTACATTCAGACCTGATGAGTATTTAAGAACATCATCTAATTTTTGAGACGGCAGACTTTTTAATTCCTCTTGTGTGATCACTTCCACCCTTCCGGGAATTTCTGATAATCTTCGCTCTGTTTTGGTGGCTGTAACCAAAACAATGTCACCTCTCAAGATTGTTGGTCGAAGTTGAATGTTAACGGTCAGTTTCTGATTTTGACCTAACGAGAGATTTCTAACTGCTTCTTTATAACCGATAAAACTCACTCTTAATACATATTCTCCCGGTTCAGCTATGCTAAGCTGGTACTGTCCTTCCTTATTAGATGTCGTTCCTAAATCCGCTCCCACCAGGACAATATTGGCACCACTTAACAGTTGATCGGTTTTGGAGTCAATAACACGACCGGTAATTGTTGTTTGGCTCAGTGTGTACGAAGCCAAAAACAGTGATATTACACTCAAATTGATAATGTGGTTTTTTATCATCTCTTCACCTCTCTATTTTAATCATCGTTTACAAATATTAAATGTATTGTCCTCAATACAATAGAAAAGCCCCTATTCCATGACGTGGAAAAGGGGCTACATATTTTCAGGTGCTGGTTACTCTTGCACCTTTATACTTTGTATTTCCTCCTTTCCAAGTCACCCCGAAATATTTCGGGGATCGGGAGGTCTGACAGTTTCCCGCCTGACCCTATCGGCTTTTACTCTTAGACTTCCTTTCCTTAGAGTAAAAGCTCGGAGGGAACTAATTTTTCAAAAAGCGCTGGTAATTTACCACAGGTGAAAAATTACACGAGGTAAAATTTATTTTTTACGTTCCCAGAATGATTTACCCGGTAAATTTAATTTAACAGCCTGTTCCTTGAATGCCTTGGTATCTAATGCGTTTCTTTCTTTGTAAAAGTTCCAGGTTGAATCCACATCTGAACTGTATTTAAGACCAAGATAATGGTCTTTATTTTCGTACCGTTTCATCCATAGATCCCACTGATCTTCAGCCAGCAAACCTTTCTTATAAACTGTTTCCACATTTGCTTTAATCCGATCCCAATAATCCTTGTTATCCTTGTAAACGAAAGGAGTCGTATTTGTCTTTGTAGGAATACCCCAAGCGCTTCCTGGAATATCATACAAAGCGTATGGAGCAAATTTTGATGGGTGATTGGATTCCACCCACTCTTCTGCTTCTTTATCTCCATGCTCAGCTGCCCATGCAATCAATTCAACCATATCCTCCTGCAAATCCCAGATACCGTGCCACTGCGTGAAATCGGCTCCCATCATTTCAGCTCCATGACGGAAGCGACGTCCCTCGTGATGCCAGGCATGGTACATTTCAAGTTCCGGTACTTCATCCCACCCGTTTAATACAGGATTTGAATAAAATTTGCCGTCAGCTTTTAGTCTATCTATCAAGCTATCATTAGTTAACTTTTTCGTCCAATATACAAACATTCTTCGGATTTCATTATACTGCAGATTTACTAAATCAGCAGTCACTAAATAGGTTTCTATAAAGTTGGGGGCATGACAGCTTTTGCAAATGGATTCCATTCGTTCACGTTTCACCTCCCAGCTTCCAAGATTTTCTTCATCCCAGACAGTGCGATAGCTCCACGGAGACTGAGATTCCCATGCTAAACGAGCACTGACATTATGCGTCATGGGCTGCTTTTCATTCCCATCCATATGACATGTAACACATACTGGCGCTTCAATGGGAATTGGTTCATTATCAGCGGTGTGGTATCCCATATCCCATTCACCACCTTTAGTTATGAAAATGTTCCCGTGTTTGGACTCATTATAAATCTCAATGTGTGGATGATCCGGACCGATGTGGCATTCACCACATGTTTCAGGCTGGCGCGCTACTGCCAAATCAAATGAATGTTTAGCATGGCACACGTCACATTCTCCGACACTACCGTCAGGCCAGATATTTCCAACCTGATGACACTGTTCGCAACCGTGCCTAGTAGAGATGGGGTTTTCATATACTGCCCTGTCAGCATTAGCAAAGAGCCAGAACTGGTGTGCGTGTTTACTGTTAGCAAATTCTGCCACCTGTTGCTCATGACATTCAGCACAATCTTTTGGGGTAGGATGACGTGCAATTAGAAAATCACTCTCGGGGCATCTCTGAGCATCAAAATCGCCATCTTTAGCTTCGTGACATTCAAAACAACCAATACCCATAACTGCATGTTCACTTTCTTCCCATGCATCTATCTGCTTCACTGCAATATTTTCTTTTTCGTGACAGGTGATACATCGAGCTGTAATTTTATCAATATCAATTTCTGGCTTGTATTCCCGTGTCTTTTTTATTTCAACTGTTGCAACAATCATAAGAGATACGATAAGAAGTACACTAAAAATACCAATTAACCACTGTTGGATCTTTGCATTGTTCATATTACCTCCGGTCTATTTTTGTTAATAATTAAAGCGAAATGGTTTCTAAAATCGTGAATGCTATAAGTATTAAAATAGCAGTTCCTCCCAATACATAATTGATGATCGCTCTCCTGTCCTCCTTCTTTGAAGTTAGAGGCTCAATAAATGGCCAGAAAATCATTATGAGCACAATCAATCCAATCAACAGGATTCCCAGTTTAATTGGAACCAGCTTCAGGAATAAGAATACAGAGAAAAAATACCACTCAGGTTTTATATGAAGAGGGGTATTCATTGGATCTGCTGGCTGGCCCAGTCCCGGAGGAAGGATTACTGTTAGTAAACTTATCAGGGAAATGAGGAATAAAGTAACTATGATAATCTTATTAAAATGAGATGGATAAAAGGGGTAATACCCTTTATCATATCCCTCCGGTTCAGATATACCATGAACCCGCAACACAATTATGTGAATAACAATCATTAGCGTAATCAAAAGTGGAAGCAACCACACATGCAGGGTATAAAAACGTGTTAGAGTATTAGCAGTAACACTCTCCCCTCCTCTTAGCATATTTACTAAAAATCCACCGATAAGGGGCGTTTCCTTCACAAGGTTTGTCCCCACAGTAGCAGCCCAGTAGGATAATTGATTGTAAGTCAGAGAATAACCAGTAAATGAGATGGTCAACACAAGAAACAACAAAATAAATCCCACAATCCAATTAATTTCCCGGGGTTTCCGGTAAGCATGGGTAAAAAAGACTCGCATCATATGTAAAAATATGGAAATAATCATCAGGTTAGCACCCCAGTGATGAAACCCGCGAATCCAGAATCCCAATTGTACCTCTTCTGTTATATATCTGACACTTTCATACGCCATCTCCGGCGATGGTACAAAATAAAACGCCAGAAGGATTCCCGTGATAATCTGCATCGGAAGCAAGATAAACGGCGTTGTTCCCATAGCCAGCAACCATTTTTTCATATGTAACGGGATCGGTTCTTTAATAAAAATATTTTCATTGATTTCGACAAATTTCTCGTAATCAATTGGAAATCGTTCTTTTAACCACTCTTTTACACTCATGACCAAGGACCCTTAACTTTATCTTTGACATAAACAAACACCAAATCTTCCTCCTGCTCTACTTTATACTCATGCAGAGGTTCAGGAGGAGGACCATCAACAACTTTCCCCGTTTTATCAAATATCCCTTTATGACAGGGACAAAAGAAACGGTTATTATTCTCTTCCCATTTTATAATGCAGCCCAGATGAGTACAGATTCCAGAAAACACTTTAAAGCCATCCTCAAGATGAACTACAAACACCGGTTTCTTCTGTATGGTAATCTCCTTTGCTTCTCCAAGAGGAATTTTACTAACCCTTCCAACTAAGTATTTATGATACCTCACCTCCTTTTTTCTTGGAAAAATAAAAAGGAATAAGTTTCTGACGAACGCTCCAATACCAATGACTAAAACACCAATAATTCCAAATTTAAAGAGGAAATCCCTTCTCGTTTGCTTTTGTTGCTTTTCTTTTTCCATTTAATCGCCCTTTTAATTGTAATCTTGAATATTTAATCTCTCGAATTGTTTATATTTTCCCAATTTCATAAATATTTCATTTTCTTATTTAAAAGTAATCGACAATGCCTGACATCCAATATCCCTGCATCTGTCAACACACTCAAAACAATTGTGGCAGTACGGATATATACCTGCCAGTCTCGGGTTTAAATTTATTGGACAGGCTTTATTGCATGGATTTTCGGTTTTTTCACTGCATTTTGCGCAATTACCTGGTTCATATTTTATCTTGAGAGCATGTTTAGACCGAACCACTGCCAAAGTTGCTCCCACCGGACAGGCATATTTACACCAGAACCTTGAAGCAACAAACAGTTCTAATACAAGCAGGATAACTACCAGCAGGATCTCGATACCTACAACATTGTAGAAGAGACCATCCGCTATTTGAGAAGTAATTAATCCCGGCATTGAAATCAACGTGATTACAGGTACACCTGTAATTATTAACAGCATAAGAATAATACCAAAAATTAACCAGTAATATTGAGGTTTTGGGTTTCTGTTTCGATAGGTCGCAGGCGGTTTGATTTTTCTTCGTAATTTTTCTGAAAACTCCGCAAGAAAATTATAGGGACAAACCCAACTGCAAAAAACCTTTCCAAAAAATACCGCAATAAGAATTGGAATAACAATTGCTATCAGTAATGGCAGATAAATACTTTTGGTTAACAATATAGTTTGCAGCGCCAATGCAGGATCCACAATATCCAATTCACCAATACTTAAACTATAAAAAGTTCCGCTGACAGCATGGAAACCTATTTTATTTAATAACGGTATGGTTACGATCAATAGAACTGTGCCCACCTGAATCGTTCTTCTCAGAGAATGAAGGTGGTCGTTAATATATTTTTCAAACTTCCTCATTTCCCTAACTGATAACCTTGTGTGAACTCAGCATAGTGATGGAAGTTTGTTCTGTCGGACAAACATGTTCACAAATGCCGCATCCGACACATTTATCTTCATGCACTACAGGATATAGCTCTTGTTCTAAGGTTATTGCTTCTCTGTAAATTGGACAGCGATCAAAACAAGCACGGCACATAATACCATTGTAAGCAAAACACAGTGTTTTGTCAATCACAGCAATGCCCATCCTGATGTCTTCTTTTGATTCGACTGGCTCAAGAGCATTCGTGGGACAGGAATCAATGCAAGGAAAATCGTCACACAGATAACAGGGGATGTCTCTGGGAGAAATGAATGGCGTCCCCATCTTCAGCCCCCATTCCCCGTGAGCAGACTTGATAGAGTAGTATGGACACACCTCTTCGCACTTCCGGCAGCGAATACACCTCTGAAGAAATTCATCTTCTTCAACCGCCCCTGGGGGTCTCAGAGGATCTTGTAAATAGGTTAATTTACCTAACCATTCCAACAACATTTGTTAATATTACTCCTCCTCGTCTTCCTGCAATTCTATATCTTCAAAATTCACGTAAGCTGGATAAATCCCAAGCACCCCTGGAATTGTTTTAATGATTCTGTCGCTCATTCCCTCGAGCTCATTTGGTGTTTCTCCTTCAAACACAGCCACAACGAAATTCTCCTTGTGGACACCATAAGTGGTGACATTTTTAATCTTATTCAATTGAAGTAAAATCTCGTTGGTTTTTTCTGGCACGGTTAACACTACAACTCCTGCTATTGGCATATTACTCTCCTGTATGTAAAATTCTAATTGCCGGTTTTTCTGCCGGACAAACGTTAATGCAAACTCCACATCCTGTGCACTTATCTTTTATGATAAACGGGCGGCCAATGTGGTCGGTAGATATTGCCTTTCCGCTTTCTGGACAACTGTTAACACAGGTAAGGCAAAAATGATCCTGATATGCATGACAATGTTGTTCATTAATTGACACCACTCCCAGTGGTAGATGACTATTTTTCTTCTGTACTGCACCCGTAGAACAAACATCAATACAGGGAAAATTATCACAAAAATGGCACGGCTCTATTTTTGGAACAATAACTGGATAACCATCTAATCGAGAATGGTTTTTATGCCATACTCTGATAGACTCGTTCGGACAGACTTCAACACAATCGTAACACTGATTGCATTTATCAAGAAAAGCGTTTAGGGTTTCTATTCCGGGGAGTAATAGATAATCTTGGTATTTGTCACCAGATTCATCAGAACTATTCAGGATCTCACTTTTAAACCAATGTGTGAAACCCCTGATAAATTCTTTCCGTGAAACTACGTCTTGACT
The DNA here is from genome assembly GCA_014381485.1 of Fidelibacterota bacterium. GTDB lineage: Bacteria > Fidelibacterota > Marinisomatia > Marinisomatales > CAZVFT01 > JACNLN01. Next base: position 9,495 of record JACNLN010000094.1, on the reverse strand, counting down.
AAGGCGAGCCATCAATTAATTTTCTTAAGTTAGCAGGGAGGGTGGGGGTATTTAAACCTATTACCCCCACCAATAATGCCAAGAGGGAACACATTCGCCCTGCACCTGCAATTAACCTGTAATCAGGCTTTTCTGATTCTGGCAGCAGCGACCTTATATTCTGGTTCTTTTGAACCGGGATCGAAGACATCACTGCACAGCACATTGATCGGCCACTCTCTCCAATGGAATGGAACAAATACAGTCCCCGGAGCAGGTCTGTCAATAACTCTTGCTTCAATCTCCAATTCACCACGTCGAGTCTCTACAATCACCTGATCCTTGTTTTTGATGCCCATTTTTTTTGCATCAGCAGGATTAATCTCTACATAGGCTTTCGGAACTGCCCGATTAAGTTCGGGTGATGTCCCGGTCATTGTCAATGTATGCCAGTGTTCGAGAATTCGTCCGGTAGTCAAGGCTATCGGAAATTCTGCATCAGTTGGTTCACCCGGATCAGCATGAGGTCTCATCCAGACTGTAGCTTTACCATCTTTCGCCTTAGGTCCATAAAAATACATCCGGCGGCCTTTTTTCTTTTCAGCTGGAAGCGCATCATAGATCGGATCACCGTCTGTAAAGCGTTTGTATGTGCCCGGATGATCTTCAGTCGGTACCGGCCAGACCAAACCCCGAACTTCCTTCAGACGATTATATGAAGCACCCATTAAGTTCATATCTTTCCCTTTAGTCAGGCTGCGATATTCATCCCACATAATCTCTGCTGTTTCGTACTTGGCAAACTCCTTTTCAAATCCCATCTTTTTACCAAGATCACGAAGAATGAAAGCATCCCACCGGGCTTCACCTGCTGGATCTATGATTTTAGGCATATACTGAGAACGTCGTTCCGTACAACCATATATACCTTCTTTTTCTGTCCAGAAAGCAGCCGGGAGAACAACATCTGCATAATCCGTTGTCATTGTCGGGAAGAATGAGTCCGCAACAACAACAAACTGCTCTTTCAGGCCCTTCCAGTATTTACTTAAGTTGGGCAATGAATGAGCAGGATTTGTGCACATGATGTATATACCTTTGATATCACCCGTGTTCAACGCAGAAAACATAGCGATCGTGTGCTTACCCGGTTTCGGCTGAATATTGCTTGCAGGAACGCCCCAGACTTTTGCAACCTTTTTCCGATGAGCTTCCTTCACCACCAGATGGTGACCGGGAAGTATATGACACAATCCACCACCTTCTCGTACACCACCGCAAGCATTGGGCTGTCCGGTTAATGAAAATGCATCACTGCCGGGAACACCAATTTTCCCTGTGATCAGGTGCAAGTTGGTTATCAGATTGTTTGCCCAGACACCACGCATACGCTGATTTAATCCCATCGTCCACATACTCATAGCTGTTTTTGCCTTACCAAACATCCGTGCCGCCTTGATGATATCTTGTGCTGGAACACCACTTATCTTTTCAGCATTCTCAGGTGTGTAGTCTTCTAAGAACTTTTTGTATTCCTCAAACGTATGCTTGTTTTCCTCATTATCCTTAATGAAGACATGCTTTCCTATGAATGATTCATCGGCGTAACCTTCATTAACAAGGATATGCGCTATTGCATTAAAAACAGCCAGATCGAATCCCGGCTTTGGAAACAGATGTAAATCAGCTACCTGATCCGTTGGTGTTTTCCGTGGATCGATAATAACGATTTTTACATCAGGATTCTTATTTTTATGACGCATAATCCTTTCGAAAACGATTGGATGTGCTTCTGCAGTATTTGTACCCACCAGCATAAAGAGTTTTGCTTTTTCAATATCCTGGTAAGTCCCTGCGGGCTCATCAGCACCAAGGCTTGTCAAATAACCACCTACAGCACTTGCCATACAAAGACGGGGATTCCCTTCAACGTTGTTCGTACCGATACAACCTTTGAATAGTTTGTTCGCCATATAGGTCTCTTCCGTCTCTGCCTGCCCTGAACCGTAGAAAGCCAGTGCGTTTCCACCGTGTGCTTTACGAATCTCATTAAATTTCTTAGCAACAAGATCCAACGCTTCATCCCAGCTGGCTTTTACCAATTTTCCATTCTTACGGATCATGGGGTGTTTCAGACGGGTATCAGCATGTACCGCTTTGTTAAGATAGAACGCCTTCAAACACAGATGACCATTATTTACAGTGTTTTCATTGTCACCCTTAATAGCGGTGATTTTACCGCCCTTTTCACCGATCATAACGCCGCAGCCCACACCGCAGTATCTACATACAGACTTATGCCAGGTAGTCCAGAACGCTCCGCCATACAACTTACCGGGAAACAACTGAACACCAATACTTGCTGCGGCTGTTGCTGCGGCTGATGTTTTTATAAACTCCCTTCGAGATATTGCCATAATATTCTCCTTTTTTATTCGTGAGGGATTAATGTATGTCCGTCATGACAACGGAAACAACCTCTGTTTTTATGCTCTGAAAGGTGTTCTTCATTATTTGAATGGCAGGTAATACACTTTTCCGTAAAAGCCACGGGATAAAATTCTACTTCTCCATCACCATGACAAATGTAACAACCAAAATTCATTCTTCCATGCCCACTGCTCTTCCAATCAGCAACAATATCAGGTGTTACATCAATATGACATTCGTTACAACTCAATGAGAAATCTACATCAATATGTTTTCCTGTAACGACTTTATTGCCCAAACCTATAGCAGCACAGGAAATTATCAGAGAACTAACGAGTGCAGTTATACCCACAACAATTATCTTCCAGGCATTACTAACATTTAACATTATTTTCCTTCACTCTCTTTGATAATATGAGAAAGAAAGGGCGGACAAAATTGCCCGCCCATCTCTTCATACCCTAAAACTTATAGACAACCATTCCCTTCAGTTCGTAAGCCGGATCCATGTCATCAGCATGACCATTGATCAGGTAACCAGCTGCATCGCCGGGAATAAAATATCCGCCGCGAAGCATAAAGAAGAGGTTCTTGTACACATTGTGTTTTAGACGGAAGTCAACTTCCATACCTAAATCTGTGGATCCATTTTCACCAGCAAAATAGGTTCCTGCATCGGCTTCCATAATCTCGTTGCTGGCAATAATGTAGCTTCCAGACAGGAATAGTGACGTATTGCTAGTCAGTTTGTAATCTGCATTACCTTGAACGATTGTCGTATTTTCAAGTTCACGATAGGCTCGCACGTTGGGTGCGCCAAGTCCCTGAGGTGTAATTCCTTCTTCATCCGGCATAATGGAATCTTCCCAGATTTCTGTTATATAGAAAAACCCAGATGTACGAAGTTTATTCACGTTTGTGAAACCGGCTTCATTTGGATCATCTCCGGATCCCAACCCAAAGATACCACCAAGTTTGAGTTTATCACTTTGAGCATAACTCAATTTAGCATACAGATTGTACCCGCTCAAGTCCAGATCGTTGATCTCATCTTTTCCTGTCAGATAATCAAACTCTCCGTCAAAACTCAGTTTACCTGCTTTATATGAACCGGAAATTCCGAAGGCAGTTAATTGAGTAACAGTTGCCGCATCGTGATTTCTAAAGAACTGAAGATCGTCTACAATGTATGCCGTTGTATCTTCATCGGTTACATTTTCTTTGTAATAGAAACCGAAAGCATTGTATTTGAAATCACCGAAAGCACCTTTATAATTACCTAAGTAAAGGTCCGAATCTCCATTGTACGCTCCTTCATCCGTTGTATTATCCGCGCCTTCAGAAACTTTTGCCCAGCCAAGCGACAAACTACCAAAACCAACCTGTACACCTTCATAGTTGTTGTCCACCATCAGTTTGTTTCCAAGCCCGAACCACATGCGACCAACCTTCATATTAAAGGGAAGTGTTGGGTGTTTGAAATCAACATATGCCTGATCCACATGCATCAGATAGTTTTTATCCTTGAAATCAAATAAAGCGCTTTTTCCACGATTATCAAGCCTATTGATCGTCCGCATCGCATTATCAACACCCCACCAGCCCTGAGCAATATCAAAGCGGGTAACGAACTTCAGGTTATCACTTGTTATACCTTGCACCTTGAAACGCAGCATTTGAACAATGTAGTTCATGTTGTAGTCATCTGCGTTCAGTGTAAAGGCTTGCTGATTTTGCGCCCAAGCAGTATATACACCATTCACTTTAAAATCTGTGGCATATAATGAACCACCCAGAATCGCAAGTAACAGCACCATTACCGTACATCGTTTTATCATGATTTATCCTCCTTGTTTTATCAAATAGTTACAAGATATCATAGGCAAATATTATGCCAAACTACTTATATATTTCATAAGTTTCAGATATTTATGCAGTTATAGTAACTGTACTATTTTGTTAGCAAATCATTTATTGACAATATATGGTCACTCTGACTATATTCAGTCGGGATTTACAACTAATCATGCGTCTAACAATAAAAGTTATCCTCATCGTTGGAGGGCTCGTCACTCTGCTCATTTCAATAATTTTTACCACCCTCATCATTCGTATCAACCAACAGAACGAACAGAATATATTGTCATCAGCTCGCTCCATTTATAGAAATGTTCTCATCACACGAAAGTGGGTATCTAATTATGACGGAATTTTGGTAAAAAAAATGACTGGGATGAAACCCAATCCGTATCTCCCTAATCCAGAACTTATTACTGAAAATGGAGACACACTGCTATTAAAGAATCCGGCATTGGTAACCCGGGAGCTGAGCGAATTAAGCAATCAGATGGGGGGAGATTTTTCCTATCATATGGCAAGTCAGAAGTATATAAATCCCGTTAACAAACCGGATGAATTTGAAGAATCTGCATTGATTTTTTTCCACGATACAACATTAGATAAATCGAATAAAGAATATTATCAAATCGAGGAAATTTCAGGAAGACATTATTTCAGGTATTTCGCCCCCCTTTATACTGATCAATCTTGCTTACATTGCCATGCTGCTCAGGGGTATAAAGTTGGTGATATACGGGGAGGGATAAGCGTATTACTGGCCATTGATCCCTATTTAGATGCACAAAGATCCAATCTCATTTTCCTCATCATATTAGCGTTTCTTTCCATTTCACTTTTGAGTGCTCTCATTTTTATAGCCATCCAAAGAAGTGTAATTAAACCTCTACGATTGATAGAAAACTCCACCCATGAAATACAGGAAGGGAATTACAATTTTCAACTTAACATTCCGAACAAAGATGAAATTGGAAGTCTGGCACAGGCTTTTAATACCATGGGAAACAGAATCCAAAAATCTACAGATCAACTTAAAGCCTCCGAAAGTAAATACCGAAGTCTTATCGAACATTCTCTGGAATCTATCGCTATCATCAGACCTAATGGGGTCATCATTGATTGTAATTCTAAAATGATAAACATTACCGGATACTCGAATAGCGAACTAAAAGGAAGTAATTTTTTTAACCTAATTGATGAACAAAATAAGAAAAAGATTCATGGTTTAACCAATACTACAGTAGATAAAGAAATATCAGCAGTAAATTATGAAACTACACTTTATACAAAAGATGGACTTGAGATACCTATTGAAATTTATAATATAAAAGGCTTTTCATTTGAGGAAGAGGAAAATCTATCTTTTGTCTATTTACGCGATTTGACAGAAAGGAAGAAGATAGAAAAATACTCCATTCAGACCGAAAAAATGTTTGCTCTTGGTCAGCTTTCTTCTGGGATTGCTCACGAAATTCGTAATCCTCTTTTTGCTTTGAGTAACAATATCAATTATTTAAATAAAAAGATGAAGGATTTCACGGAATTTCAAGAGATTTATCCAGAGTTAAAAAACAGTATAGATAGAATCCATAACATCGTCTCCACAATTCTTGATTATGCCAAGCCTCATAAACCTGAGTTTAAAAAAGTGAATATAAACGAAGTTATCAGAAAGAGTTTAACATTAATTAAAAAACAACTTGAAAAATCCGCCATAAAAATCAAAACTGATTTCCAAGAAGGGGATTCCACCCTCGAAGCTGATCCGCACCAGCTTGAGCAGGTTTTTTTGAATCTGATATTAAATTCCCTACAGGCAATGGGCCAAGTCGGCGAATTGACCATAAAAACGAAATCCCTCCGCAATTTCTTTTTGACCACTATTCAGGATACAGGTAAAGGGATTCCAAAGGATGAACTGAGTAGAATTTTTGATCCTTTTTTCTCCACATTCCCAAACGGTACTGGATTGGGCCTTGCTATTGTTCAGCGAATTTTAGATCAACATGGTGCCAGATATTTCGTGGAAAGCGAAGAAAATTTGGGAACGACATTCTCTATGCACTTTCCTTACAAACAAGGATAAATAGTCATGAAATTTCAAATACTTATCATAGATGATGAAACTCTTGTGTGCAGATCTATTAAACGGATATTAGAAGACAACGAGAAAAAAGTATATACGGCGATAACAGTAGAAAACGCCAGAACAATACTGCAGGATCAATCAATAGATCTTGTCTTGCTGGACTACAAACTCGGTGAAACAGATGGATTAACTGTATTGAAGGAAATCAAAGAAAAATACTCACACATTTCAATAATTATGCTTACTGCATTTGGTACTATTGATCTGGCAGTTCAAGCTATGAAAAGTGGTGCTTACGATTTCATCCAGAAGGAAGAGGATGCTAACTACATTCAATACACCGTACAGAGGGCGTTGGACACCCTTCGATTAAAGAAAGAGGTTGAAGAATTGCGGAAAAAATGTGAAGAAGAAATCTCTTTCCCTGAGATTATCTCTTTTTCACCCTCAATGCAGCATGTTATCAAGCTCGTAAAGGAGTTTGCTCAAACAGATGCAATAGTTCTTCTCACAGGTGAAACAGGTACTGGAAAAAGCCTCATTGCAAAATACACACACTATAATAGCTCCCGGTTTGCCAACCCATTTGTTGTAATCAGTTGTGCTGCTATTCCACATGAATTGATTGAAAGTGAACTTTTCGGATACGAAAAAGGAGCCTTTACAGGTGCTCGAACTGAAGGAAAACGTGGCTTGATTGAACAAGCTAATGGGGGTACCCTCCTTCTTGATGAAATAAGCGAACTCAACCTTGATTTACAAACAAAATTGCTCCATGTTATTGAAAACAGTGAATTCTATCGGGTGGGAGCTGTTCGCCCTTCTCGTGTGGATGTTCGTTTTATTGCCGCCACGAATACCGATCTGTACGAACAAGTCAATACAAAAAATTTTCGACCGGATTTGTTTTATCGGTTGAATGTTGCCCACCTGAAGATCCCAACTCTAAAAGAACGTAAAGAAGATATTTTACCCCTGACTAAACTGTTTATTGATGAATTTAATCAGACGTTCAACAAATCTATTTCAAAAATAGACAAGAAAGCAGAATTGTTTCTTTTAACTGCCCCGTGGTGTGGGAACGTCAGGGAATTGCGGAATTACATCGAAAGAGCTATATTGCTCACCAAACGAAAGACGCTTATGCTTGAAGATATTTTTAGTTCTGATTTTACTAAATCTTCAGGAACAACTTACCCAAACGATGTAACATTTAAAGTCCAGTTAAATCAACAGCCAGATACTAACCTGCTTCATGAAGCACAAATGCAGATTATTGAACAAGCTCTTGAATTGACCGGTCAAAATCGGTCTCGAGCAGCCAAAATACTGGGCATTCCACGAACCTCTCTACAATTCTATATTAAACGTTATCAAATGGATAAATAATATCACTTCCACCTGTATTTAACTGATATGAACCAACGGTCTATTGTCTACATTGCAGTCTTCGGTACACTGTGGGGCTTTGCTGAAGCCACACTTGGTAATGTCCTGCATTTGCTCCACCTTCCCCTTTCCGGATCTATTCTCTCAGCAATCGGGCTGGTTATCATCCTGATAGCTCGAGTGTACAACCCTGTCAGAGGTTCCACTCTCCTGATGTCTATTATCGCTGCCTCCATTAAAATTCTGAGCTTTGCTACCGTAAAGGTTGGACCGTTTGTCGCTATCATTATGGAAGGGTTTCTTATCGAAATTGTTTTAATCATCACCGGACCAAAACGTCTCGGATTTCTTCTAAGCGGGGTGATAATGGCTTTATATCCATTGATACAGAACATTGTCGTAAAATCCATTCTGTTCGGATCCAGCTTTGTACCAGTAATTCTGGATCTTGCCAAAGGATTTTCAGAGCAGATGGGTTATGCTGCCGGATGGTGGATTTTAGGATTGTATATCTTTGCTCATCTCGCCATTGGATTAGGAGCTGCCTATTTCTCTTGGATTCTTAAGAAACGATTAACCGCTAAAACAAAATAGTATGAGCATCATTTCCATTCTTAAATCCAAACGTTTGTGGATATCCATAATCATTTTAATTGGGATCTTCCTGCTAAGACACAGCCCCTATCTCATCACCGCTGGAATTTTACTCTTGGGCGGTTTCTATAATCCTAAGACGTTACGCCCTTTTAAAAACTATCGGTTCTGGATTGTTATTTTATTACTGGTCATTATCGTTCCAATTTTCACCGGGAGTCAAGATCAATCCATCCTGGGAATTTCATATAGTAGTGAACGGCTTTCCAAAACATTGCTGATGGCGTTGCGAGGAATGTCTGTTTTCATTCTCTTTCAGGTTCTCACAACAAATCTGGAACATCAAAAAGTCCAGACACTGTTCTCCAAAATGGGTATCACCCGTTTCGATACAATCTACACTCTGTCAAAAGAAACGCTTCCCAGGGTAAAAAGTATCCTCGGGACACGATATACCCAATTCCGTGATAACTGGCACCGCCGACATTCACCAAACCATCTGATGAATTTTATGATTTATCTGTTCTCAGATTTCATTCATCTTGCCGATCACCTCGATGAAACATCTCAAGATAAAAAGAAAGTAAAGCCTGAAGATTTTTTAAAAAGCACTGTTCTTGAAAGTAAGCCTGCCCTTATTATTGTCACTGGAGACCCTGGTGCTGGTAAAACTCCCTGGCTGGAATCACTCGTTCAACTCCTGTTAGTCGGTGGTCATAAAGTGGATGGACTTATTTCAAAAAAAATTATTCAATCTGATGAAAAATGGCATCATGAAATCCTTCATATTTCGACAGGAGAAAAGCGCCCACTAAACACGATGGACAAAATAAATACACAAATAAAAGCGGGAAAATTTTATTTCTATCCTGAAACTATCGAATGGGGATGTGAACGGCTTATTTCAGCAAAATCATCAGAATGGCTAGTGCAGGATGAGGTGGGACTTTTAGAATTCGAGAAAAAAGGGTTTTTCCCCGCATTGAAACAGATTGCAGCAGACTTTTCTGGATATTTCGTTATCGTGATACGATCAAATTTAATGGAACAACTCGAAGAGTTTCTCGTCAACAACTTCTCTCCCATAGACAGCTGGCCCCGGCATATTATCTGGCTATAATTCTATAACTGTTGAGCAAGTTAATATGATGAGATAA
>JACNLN010000128.1 GCA_014381485.1 Fidelibacterota bacterium | reverse complement strand
GTAAAGGAAAGATACGGTATAAATATTAAAGATATTTCAACGATTACATTGGAAAAGATAAAATAATGGAGCTATGGAGAAATGACCATTATGGTCTCATTCGGAGGAATAGGGGGAATCCCGTTCTATTCCCTTTTTATTCTGTCTGGCAAAAGTCAGACAATACTCCAGCATATAAATTCTCTATTAACAATAGGAGTTTCTAATGAATAACGACAACCTACGAATAGGGGTGTTTGTTTGCGAATGCGGAAAGAACATTGCAGGATCGCTGGATTGTGAAGCTGTCCGGGAGTCTGCCGAAGGGCTGCCCAACGTGGTCTGTTCCGTTCTCAACAAGTACACCTGCGCTGAACCGGGTCAACAGGAGATTAAAAAGTACATCAAAGACGAAAACCTAAATCGTATTGTGGTTGCATCCTGTACTCCCCGAATGCACGAACCTACATTCAGAAACTGCATATCTGAAGCGGGGCTCAATCCTTACCTCTTAGAGATGGCAAACATCCGGGAACACTGCAGTTGGGCGCATTTAGACGATTGGGATGGTGCCACAGAAAAAGCCAAGGATATCGTAAAAGTATCCGCCGCCCGTGCAGCCCTTTTGCAACCGCAAATCGAAGCCGAATTGCCGGTACTTAAAGACGTTCTGGTTATTGGTGGTGGGGTGGCGGGAATCCAAGCCGCATTGGATCTGGCGGATGCTGGTTATCAAGTCCATTTAGTAGAAAAGGAGGCATCCGTTGGTGGGATTATGGCTGCATTAGACAAGACCTACCCCACCATGGATTGTTCTATATGAATACTCGGACCGAAAATGATGGATGTCGGTCGACATCCCCGAATTAATCTCCTGACTTACAGCGAAATAGAAAATATTGGCGGTTATATTGGCAATTTCCATGTGACTGTGCGCAAGAAGGCTCGTTATGTGGATGAAGCTGAGTGCAATGCCTGTGGCGAGTGTGAACTGGTCTGCCCCGTGGTAACACCAGACGAATTCCAGGAAGGGTTCTCTTCCCGGAAGGCAATTTATATGCCATTCCCACAAGCTGTCCCTTCTGTTTATATCCTGAACGATAAAGACTGTCTGGGTCACAACCCCATCGCCTGTGGAAAATGCGCCGACGTCTGCGAAAAGAACTGCATTGACTTCGATATGAAAGATGAGATTATTTACCTTGATGTGGGAGCTGTTATCGTTGCTACGGGCATGGATGTTTACGATCCTACTGTGATGGATGAATACGGGTATACACGCTTGGAGAATGTTATCACCAGTATGGAGTTCGAACGCTTGATATCTGCTGGCGGACCTACAGAAGGTCATTTTATTCGTCCTACGGATCAAAAAACACCCAAACGAATTGCCTTTATTCAATGCGTTGGTTCACGATCTCAATCACCCATTGGAAATCCCTACTGCAGCAACATCTGTTGTATGAATACCATCAAAGACAGTTTACTCCTGAAAGATCACTATCCCGATACTGAAATAACCGTGTTTTATTTGGACATTAGGGCTTTTGGCAAGGGATTTGAGGATTTGTATCAACGTAGTAAACAGGCTGGTGTACAATACATCCGGGGTTTGCCGGGAGAAGTGTTTGAAGATTCCGAGACCAAAAACCTGACAATGTTTGTAGAGGATACTGTTGCTAATACAGTGAAGGACTATGAATTCGATATGGTGATTTTGTCTGTGGGTGTAATTCCCCGCAGTGATAGTAATCTCGTTCAAAAACTGCTTACCCTATCACGCACAGAAGATGGATTTTTTATGGAATCCCATCCAAAACTTAAACCTGTCGATGCCCCTACGGGGGGAGTCTATTTTGCCGGCTGTGCTGAATTTCCCAAGGATGTAAAAGACAGCGTCACACAGGCAAGTGCTGCTGCTGCCCGCGCACAGATTCTCCTGAATGCCGGTCAGATCAGCGTGGAAGCTATTACTTCCGTCTGCCATGAGGATCTGTGTACTTCCTGCGGAATCTGTGTGAAGGTCTGTCCCTTCAATGCCATTACCGGTGGTGATCCAAAGACCAAAACGCCAGCAGAAATTATTGAAGCTGCTTGTAAGGGCTGTGGTACCTGTGCAGCAGAATGCAACTTTGATGCCATACTGATGAAACATTTTGAAGATGCCCAGATCACAGCACAGATCGATGCTATTCTTGACAAGGATCCGATGGAGAAGATCGTCGTGTTTGCTTGTAACTGGTGTTCCTACGCTGGTGCAGACCTTGCTGGACTTTCCCGAATGCAATATCCCAATTCACAACGAATAATCCGTACTATGTGCAGTGGTCGAGTGGACTCTAATTTTGTTCTTCATGCATTTGAAAAAGGTGCTCCAATTGTGCTTGTCTCCGGTTGCCACTTCGCTGATTGTCATTACATTGACGCCAATCGCTGGACGCAAAAACGTGTGGAAAAGCTTTGGGATAAGCTGGAGAAGCTCGGTATCCGACCTGAACGGCTGCAGCTTGAATGGATCAGCGCTGCTGAAGGTCAGAAGTGGGCTCGAACCATGAAAGACTTAGAAGAAATGCGTAAGAACGTGACAGAGGAAGAAATTGAACACACCAAGAAAGTCCTGACTGAAGAACGGAAAAAAGCAGAAGCCAAAAAAGCAAAGAGAGAAAAAAAGAAGATCGAAAAAAAAGTAAAGAAAAAAATTCCGGTGGAAGCAGCAGCTTGATGAATAAATCGTAATTATTTAATGCGTAATTAAGCTAAACCAGTACATTGATAATTCAATTCTGACATCAACTTGGTAAAATGACAAAACACAAATATCAAATAAATCACAACATTCAAACTCCAATACTCAAATTGAAAACAAATAGAAATAAAAGCTTTCTAACTTTCAATAATAGGATGAATAGTTTGATAAATTGTTATTTTGGTTATTGGATATTATTTGAAATTTGTTATTTGCTATTTGTTTTTTCCGGTTTATCTGGATTGGGTTTACATACGAAATTTTACATAATTAAATAATTACATAATTATAAAGGAAAACTATGGAAGAAGTTGATTTTAAATGTCTGCATTGTGGACACGAATTTCGAGGACCATACGATAAAAAAACTCCAATGGAACGTGCTTGTCCAAAATGCAACAGTAATAGCATCCGCCGAATAAAAAAACCTGTTAAAAAACCTTGATAGCACAATTGCTGTCCACTTTCGATTAGTATAAACTACCGATAATATT
>JACNLN010000090.1 GCA_014381485.1 Fidelibacterota bacterium | reverse complement strand
CTGCGAAGTTGGAGACTGCCTGCCCCGCAGTTTTGTTGCGGGGAGCTACTCCGGAATAATCTTTAAAATATTCTCTCAAAAAGCATCAAAATTTATGAAAATAACTGTGAACCTACAAAAACTACATTTCCTTCTCGGCTTCGAGAATCCTTCCTTTTACAAACATTCCACTTTTCCGCTGCACTTCGGTGATATAAACGATTCCTTCCTCGTCATGCAGTCCACCATAAACCGAATGGATTGATTTTAGTCCACCCAGCCACTTACGTTTATCCATCAAATACACCAAATCTCCCGGATCAGCAGCCATGAGCTCCATATCGTTTTTTGAAAATCTGATTACATCTCCCTGATCTTTGACCACTTTAAAATTAACCTTGGCTTTCTTTCCTTCCCTATCATTTGGCTTGCTACCCTTAAAATATTCACGTGCCCTTGCCAGATCAAAAATTGACAATCCTTTAATGTCTTCAGGATTTTTTGGTTTCGACATCAGACTTACCGATATGCCAACCAGTGCACACACCACAATATTATATAGTGCACCGATGTAGATGTAGGGCTTACCTACCTGCATCTCGATACCGTGAGCAAAAGGATAAATAAGCTGTGGGAAAATCTGTCCCAGAATCATAAGTCCTGCCCCAACAGTGAAGGTCGCAATCACTGCTGCTGAAGTAAATCGCCTCCAAAAAACTCCCAGGAATACAGCCACAATCAAGGGCGGGGTAAACGTAGAATGGAACCATCCATGCGCCTCATAGATCGTGTCAAAGGAATTGAAAATCGGAACTAAAATAACACCCAATGCCGTGACTCCCACTGATGCCCACCGGCCCACTTCCAGGAAATGTTTATCACTACGCTTTTTCTTCGTTAATGGTCGGACGATATCATTCACAAAAACATTGGCTGAGGCATTAACGAGGGTATCCACGGTGGACATAAGAGCGGCGCTCAAGGCAGCAATAATGAAACCGAATATCCCTGGTTTTGCAATAAGATTCGTAACAATGACAAAAACGTCATTAGGATTAATATTTGGGTCAATCCGTCCAGGAAACACACCGACAATCGCCTGGCCAATCCAGCCTGCATTGGATACCACAATTGCGGAAATGGGCAGAACGATCAAGATATTCACCGTGGCAGCTTTTCGCCCTTCATTCACGCTTTTACAGGCCATGAAACGCATGATAAGTCCCTGGTTCATAAATAAAAACCCGATGGACCCCGCAATTCCATCCTGCCAGAAAATACCAACGAAATTAAAATCTGGTGGATAATTAAACGGCGCCAGCGGAAGTTTTGCGGAAGAAGGTAAAGCTTTCCAAAAAATATCAAATCCACCCAGGTAATTAATTCCAATGAAGAACAAAAATAGACCAGCAAACAGTAGAATTAACCCCTGGAGTAAATCAGTAAAAATTACTGACGTTTGACCACCAAAGTGCATATATATTGCTGTTAGTACTGCAATAACGATTACCGTGCCCATTAAGGGTAATCCCACAATTTTATATAGTGCAGTAGCTAATGTTAGGAATCCGATCCCGATGTAACCAATCATATATAACAAGATCATGATGGTCGCCAGAAGACGAGCAGTATAATTAAACCTGCGATCAAAATATTCCGGGATGGATCGGACTTTGGAGTAAATAATAATCGGTAACCAACCAAACATGAAAAACGGAATAAAGAACCAATCGTTCATATAGGTCATGGTAGATGAAAAGCCGTACTGAAATGCTTTGGAAGAATACTTAATAAAACTGTGAGATCCTACTCCCGTCGCAACGATAGAAATCGTGATGAGCCACCAGGCAAACCGTCGTCCCCCAAAGAAAAAATCGGAAGTGGTCTTCGCATAACGACCGAAGTAACTCCCGAATAATAAAATCGCAATAAAATAGACAATAATAATAATTTGATCTAATGTTGTCCCTACTACTGGCGCCGTCATGACATCTAACCTTTTATTGCCGCCAAGATGATAACCGCATGAATCAAAGCATACCAGATAAAACCAATAAATAAAATATTAAACCATTTACGGTGACGCCGTCTGTTTAAATCCAAAGTGCGGTGTCGGATAATAAGCCCAACGCCTGTTAGAAAAAGTATTCCACCAGCACCATACAAATAAATATATGGAAGCCATGTTTGAGAAAAAGACAGCATTTCAGTCTCCTTTCTTCTTCAATTGATTAAAGTAAGCCCTAAGTTCATCATACGTTTCCAGCAGACCTTGAACCTGTACTTTTGTGTGACCAATAACCGGCATGAAATTGGTGTCTCCCATCCACCTGGGTACAATGTGAAAATGAATATGTTCCTCGATTCCAGCTCCAGCTTCCGCGAAGATATTCGCTCCAAAATTGAACCCTTGAGCATCCATCGTCTTCTTCAGAATTGACATAGATTTATCTGCCAGGTACATGATCTCATTCAACGTTTCCTGGTTCAGATCGTGAGTATTATCACAGTGATGATAAGGAGATATCATTAAATGTCCGTTGTTATATGGATAATAATTCATCATCACAAAAGCGTTCTTCCCACGATAAAGGATCAACATCTCACGGTCATTTCCCGCTTTCGGTTTATCACAGAAGATGCACCCGTCCTCTTTCATTCTGCGGATGTATTCCATTCTCCAAGGTGCCCAGAGTCTATCCATGTAAAATGTAAAATGGGAGATGGGATATGGAAAAACAATAAAAGGAAAGAATGTTAGTCATTTTTCTGGGAATTGATTTTAATTGTAGTAAATATTTTTTTAAATTCAACGGATTCAGTAATCAACTTTTTTAAAGTAATAGTATCTATATTTTTATCTTCTTTTGAAACAACTTCAATAACTCTTAACCAAAAGTTACTTTCTCTTGTTTCTTTTAAAACTATTCCAATTTTGTGAATAAAATCTTTTTTAGATTCACCTGCTTGAGCTTCTTCATAATTTGAGCCAATTGATGTTGAGGATTTTGCCAACTGGTATTTTGGTACTCTGAATTTTTCTTGATTTGGGAGATTATTCAAAAATAATAAGCAATTTACACCAAAATTAAATGTTCTTTTAAGCAACTTTTTAGTTTCTTCCTTCACAACTCATCACCTCCATCTCCCATCTCCCATTTCCCATCTTCCATCTCCCATTTCCCATCTAATATCTTCCATCTTCCATCAACCATCTCCCATCTTCCATCTCCCATCTCCCATCT
>JACNLN010000086.1 GCA_014381485.1 Fidelibacterota bacterium | reverse complement strand
CCCCGCCATGAATGACGGGGCTATAGAGAAAGAAAGCACTACATTATAGACAGACTCTAACTAATAAAAAGGAAAGCAGACAGAGCGAGTGATATTTTGTGAAGTCATATGGTTAATTAAATACAATTAAATTACCATTTTTAATGACGTTCATTACATTATTCCCCCCATACCAGTATGGGATCTGAGATAAATCTGTTAGATCCCATATCACAAAATCAGCCTGCTTTCCAATCTCTATTGATCCGATTTTATCTTCAAGCCGGAGTGATTTCGCCGCAAAATAGGTAGCGGCTGAAAATGCCTCTTCAACAGTCATACGAAGGTACAAGCAAGCCAGGGTCATCATCAAAGGCATAGATTGAGTCATAGAGCTACCGGGATTAAAATCGGTAGCCAGGGCTACCTCAACACCTTTATCAATCATTCGTCTTGCGGGAGCATAAGTGGTTTGTCCAAGAAAAAAGGTTGTCCCGGGAAGCAGAATGGCAACGACACTTGCTTCCGCCAGAGATTTGATTCCCTCGTCAGAAACTGCCATCAGATGATCCGCTGAGACCGCATTCAATTCAGCAGCTAAACCTGCTGCACCAGAATCCTCAAATTCATCGGCATGAAGGCGGATATTCATCCCAAACGATTTTGCTGTTTTGAGTATCTTTCGCGACTGTTTGACACTGTACCACCCATGCTCGCAGAAAACATCACAGAATTTTGCTATTCCCTGCTTTGCTACAGCAGGAATCATCTTTTCACAAATCAAGCTCACATATTCATCGGGTCGATCTTCATACTCTTCGGGAAAATCGTGAGCACCAAGAAACGTCGGGATGACATCCAGGGGAACCAAATCCGCCGATTTCTTGAGGACACGCAATGATTTTAGTTCAGATTCTATGGATAAACCATAACCACTTTTAGCTTCAACGGTTGTAGTCCCTAACCGTAAAAATTTTTCCAGACGATGAGTGACTCTCTTCTCAAGCTCATTTTCATCCATTTCCCACAGCGCTTTTACACTGGCTTTAATTCCACCTCCCTCTTCGGCGATTTCCCGATAAGTTTTTCCTGCCGCTCGCATTTCAAATTCCTTTTCCCGAGTATGAGCAAATACAGGATGGGTATGAGGATCCACGAAGCCGGGAGTAACCAGCTTCCCCTGGGCATCAATTTGCTCATCTCCAGCAGGTAGAGAAGTTCCTATATCAATGATTTTACCAGCTTCAATGATAATTTCTACACGGGGGGTTTTTTCAACAGTTCTCGAGAGGGAATTGTAGGTGGCTAATTGACCAATATTGGTGAGTTTAATTTTCATTATTGAGTGGACTCCAAAAAGGTAAAATTGGTATAAATACCGTTTAATTTGGAATTTTTATCCCCGACATACCTGTCCGCTCCCCCCTTGGGAGGGCAGGCGGAAATATCGGGGTAAGTATCCGTATTAATAGTAATACAGAGCGATTCACTAGCCCCGTCCTTCAGGACGGGGTTGAGGTTGAAAAACAAAATTTGAGGGGTTTTAACCCCTTTTCGGAGTAGACTCATTATTTCTATTTATCTATTTTAAGATGCGCTGTCTTATAGGAATATGGATGGATTTCAGATATTGAATTTATTCCACCATGGGGATACGGATGCCCCACTTCTTTGCATTCTCGATGGCCCGTTCGTATCCCGCATCAGCATGCCGAGCAATCCCGATTCCGGGATCGTTACTGAGCACCCTCTCAAGTCTGATAGCCATCTCTTCAGTTCCATCGGCTACAATAACCTGTCCCGCATGAATGGCGAGACCCATTCCTACACCGCCACCTTGATGAATAGAGACCCAGCTGGCACCGCTAGTGGTATTGAGAAGAGCGTTCAACAGTGGCCAATCCGCAACAGCATCACTTCCATCCTTCATACTCTCCGTTTCGCGATAAGGAGATGCTACAGACCCGGTGTCAAGGTGATCACGACCAATGACAATAGGTGCGGAAATTTCACCCGTCGCAATTAGTTCATTGATAGCTGTTCCAAATTTTGCTCGATCACCGTATCCCAGCCAGCAGATTCGAGATGGTAGCCCTTGAAACTGAACTTTTTCCTGCGCCAGCTCGATCCACCGACAGAGAGCTTTATCTTCGGGAAACATTTCTAAAACTTTTTCATCGGTTTTATAGATATCGTCTGGATCACCCGAGAGGGCAACCCAACGGAATGGACCTTTACCATCACAAAAAAGTGGTCGAATATAAGCCGGAACGAATCCGGGATAATCAAAGGCATTTTCCACTCCCGCTTTCTTCGCCTGCCCCCGCAGGTTGTTACCATAATCAAATACAACGGACCCAATCTGCTGAAGATCCAACATCGCCTTACAGTGAACAGCCATAGACTTAAAAGCCATATTAATATACTTCTCAGGATCAGATTTTCTCAGAGATAGAGCTTCCTCATATGGAATCCCGTGGGGCACATAGCCGTTCAATTCATCATGGGCGGAGGTCTGGTCGGTCACGAGATCAGGGACAATTCCACGTTTCACGAATTCCGGGAAAATATCAGCAGCATTGCCAAGAAGTCCAATAGAGAGAGCTTTCTTTTTCAATTGAGCATCACGGGTGATGGTCAGAGCTTCGTCCAGCGATTCCACCATTATATCGAGATATTTGGTCTCGAGTCGTCGCTGGATTCTTTCCCTATCAACTTCCACGATAATAATGACAGCTTCATTCATAGTTCCAGCCAATGGTTGGGCGCCTCCCATACCTCCGAGTCCAGCTGTGAGAATCAATCGTCCTTGCAGATCCCCGTTAAAATGTTGATTAGCTGCTGCAGCAATAGTTTCATACGTTCCCTGAAGTATGCCCTGCGTTCCAATGTAAATCCAGCTCCCCGCCGTCATCTGACCGTACATCATCAAGCCCAACCGATCAAGCTCCCGGAAATGTTCCCATGTCGCCCATTGAGGAACCAGATTGGAATTAGCGATGAAAACCCGCGGAGAATGGGGGTGGGTATTGAAAATACCAACAGGTTTCCCAGACTGAACCAGTAGAGTTTCGTGATTTTCAAGGTTTTTCAGGCTCTCAAGAATCGCATCAAAACAGTCCCAGTTTCGCGCCGCTTTTCCATAACCGCCATACACGATCAACTCTTCTGGTTTTTCTGCTACATCAATGCTCACATTATGCTGTATCATCCGGTAGGCGGCTTCCTGCTGCCACCCTTTACAGTGGAGTGTTGTTCCAGTTGGAGGTTTAAGAATTCT
>JACNLN010000028.1 GCA_014381485.1 Fidelibacterota bacterium | reverse complement strand
ATAATTCAATGAAGTTATTTTTTATGTATGAATGAAAGAGATCTATTAGCTACAGTTCCAATTTTTTCTGACTTATCTAAATCTGAGATGGATCATCTATGTGATATTGTGATCCACCGATCCTATAAAAAAGGTAATATGATCCTGATGGAAGATGAGTTTGGTGATACTTTCTTTATCATCAAAGAAGGAAGTGTAAAAATCACCCGTTTGAGTGAGGATGGTCGAGAGGTAATCCTTGCAATGCTTGGCGAGGGAGAATTTTTTGGTGAGATGTCACTGCTGGATGGGCAGACTCGATCTGCCAATGCCATTGCATTAGAAGATTCTGAGGCATTAATCCTTAAACGGGTGGAATTCATTGCTTTACTGAAGAAGTACCCAAAGGTGTCCATCTCTCTTCTACGAGAGTTAACACAGAGATTGAGAAAAAGTGACCAGCAAATTGAGAGTTTATCTTTAAGTAATGCAGAACACAAAATCGGTATCACTCTACTTCGTCTCGCAGATGAGATGGGAACTATTCGTCATGGAAAAGTAACCATTAAAAATTTACCATATCAACAAGATATTGCAAACATGGCGGGGACATCACGCGAAACAGTTTCAAGGACACTCAAAATCCTTGAAGAAAGAAATCTAATTGAACGAACAGAACACTCTCTGATAATTCTTGATTATTTGCAATTCAAACGCCTTTTCGGTAAATGAATGACAAATGCCTTGATATCTTCTATATAATCTGGATTATTCACCCACAATATTTTGTCCGACCAGTACCGGAAACACTTATTTAACAGTGAAACTTTCATACATATATAATGACCTCAAATCTTTTGTATACAATCCGATCACCCAATCTTAGAAATCTCTCTCAGGTAATCTCGGCTGTTGAAAACGGCGATCCGAGTCTTGATAAAGATCTAAACAGTTTATATCCACATACCCGGGATACTATCCGCATTGGAATTACAGGACCACCAGGAGGAGGTAAAAGTACTCTCATTGATAAATTGATCACAGAAATTCGAAGTGATGGTAAATCTGTGTGTTGTATTTCTGTCGATCCAACCAGCCCGTTTTCTGGTGGAGCTTTCCTTGGAGACCGAATCAGAATGAACCAACATACCCTGGATCCCAACGTGTTCATTCGTAGTATGGGAAGTCGTGGAGAATTGGGCGGACTGGCAAAAAAAACGAAACAAGTAGCAGATATTTTAGCAGCAAGTGGAAAAGATATATTGCTATTAGAAACGGTGGGAGTTGGTCAGATCGAATCTGAAATTATTAAACAGGTGGATATTACGCTGGTTGTACTAATGCCAGAGGTGGGAGATGGAATTCAATTTATGAAAGCGGGTCCCATTGAGATTGGTGACTTGTTCGTAATCAATAAATCAGACAGGGAAGGTGCTGATTATATTGCACGAACCCTTCGTTACTACTTTGAGTTGAATGAAAATGAACGGGAGTTCATTCCAAATATTTTGATGACTGTTGCCACTGAAGGGAAAGGTGTACACGAATTATACACAGAAAGTTTCACCCTAATCGAGAAATTGACTAAGTCAGGAACATTGAATCAACGTCGAAAACAACGATATCTTGATCAGATTAAGTCATTGGTAAAAGATGGTCTGGTTTTGAAATTCTGGACTCAGGAACGGGAAAATTTATTAAATAATAAACTTAATGATTTCCATGACCAAAAGATTTCACCCTATGATGCAGCTTTATCATTAATGAATTCGTTATCCGACTGATCATGAACAAAGAAGAAAAAGGTACTATGCCCTTCCTTAATCATCTCGAAGAGATGCGGTGGAGAATTATCAAATCATTAGTAGGTATTGTGATAGGGGCGGGGATAACGTTTATTTTTATTGATCCCATTTTCAAAATTTTACTAAATCCCGCCATGGCACTGGAAAATCCTCCTCAACTTCAGGTATTAACAGTGTACGGTATGTTTATGATAAGGTGGGGAATCGCCATTGTCGGGGGCATCATCCTCGGTTTACCTGTCATCACTTACCAGATGTGGAAATTTATCACTCCGGGTCTTCTAAAAAATGAGAAAAAATATGCTGCTCCGGTTATCATTTTTTCATTTATTGCATTTATAATTGGCATCCTTTTTGCCTATTTTGTAATAATTCCCTTTTCATTACGATTTTTTACATCCATTGGATATGTTGACGTTCAAAACAATTTCTCAATCAACTATTATTTCAGCTATATCTTGTGGATTCTTCTTGCTGCTGGACTTGTTTTTGAGTTGCCGATACTTGTATTGATACTATCCCAAATTGGATTGTTAACACCATCGTTTATGCGTCACTATCGTAAACATTCCATCTTTGTAATCCTCGTACTTTCAGCTTTCATTACTCCACCAGATCCTATCAGTTTGATGATCATGGCATTGCCTCTTACCTTTTTATACGAAATTAGTATATGGATTTCGAAATTCGCGTCAAAGTAAATTCACATTGGTATGGATGTAAGATTCTAGGTATATTCAATCGATGAAGCTTGATAAGGAATTAAAAGAAATCGTTGTTCCTATTTTGGAAGATATCAAAATCTTCCAGCAAGAATTTGAGGAAGCTCTGCGCTCTGAAGTCCGGCTGATTAATCTCATTAGCAAGTATCTCATTCGTCACAAGGGAAAGGGAATCCGCCCGATATTAACCATCTTATCTGCCCGTGCTTGCGGTAAACCCACTTTGAATAGCTACAAAGCCGCCGCATTGGTAGAACTTATTCATATCGCCTCATTAATTCATGACGATGTTGTGGATGATGCCAATAAACGAAGAGGATTTCCATCCATCAATCGAATATGGAAAAATAAAGCTTCAATTGTCATGGGGGATTTTATCTTAAGTAAGGTGTTAACGAATTTAATTCAACTCAGAGATTTCGATGTACTTGATCTCATCTCCAGTACTGCTGTCAGCTTGAGCTCGGGAGAAATGCTCCAGATCGAAAAGAGTTATACAAAATCGATCAGTGAAGATGTCTATTTCACAATGATCAGAAATAAAACAGCTTCATTGACTGCAACCTGTTGTGAACTTGGTGTTATTACCTCATCCCGTGAGGATAATCATCGACATGCGATGAAAAGTTTTGGTGAAAATTTTGGAATGGCTTTTCAAATAAAAGATGATCTCTTTGATATTCTTGGTTCTGAACAGACAATCGGTAAGAATACAAATTCTGATTTATCAAAAAATATGATCACACTACCAATTATACATACCTTATCTTCAGATATATCTCGATCTGAGAAAAAACAGATACGCAAAATCCTCAAAAACGGTTCATCAAAAAAAGATATGAAAATTCTTACCAATATTATTGAGGAATACGATGGGTTTTCCTATGCAGAATTAATAATGAATGATTATTCACAAAAAGCAATTGATTCTCTCTCTATTTTCCCTGACTCCCCTTATAAACAATCCTTGATCGATTTGACGCTATACAACGCTCAGCGGACATATTAATGTCTGTCAATATCGCTTGGGAAAAATGTTAACCACAGTGGTAAGCAATTGTCAGTAAACACACATTTAAAGTATCTTCTCATCCGGTTCAGTTCCATCGGCGACATCATTTTTACTACCCCTCTTCCCGAATGGTTGAAGAATAATGATCCTGACTGTATCGTTCATTTTCTCACACTTTCGGAATATACACCACTTTTAGAAAACAACCCATTTATCGATAAAATCATTCATATTAACAGAAACCATTCTCGTAATAAATTAAAACAGATTGCGAATGTAATTCGTGGTTCTGGGTATGATTTGGTAGTGGATCTTCATAACTCGTTAAGGAGTAAAATCCTGCGATATGATTTGGCTGGGATTTCTACAAGTGTTTATAAAAAACCCCGATGGAAACGTTTTCTGTTATTTTATTTCCATTTGAACCGATTGATGGATCATTATGATATTTCAAGGAAATACATACAAGTAATCGATCATCAACAGGATGATTCGATTAAGTTAATTCCTAAAATATTTCTTTCAAATCAGGAAAAAATTCGGGTAAGGGAATTCCTCTCTTCATATGGCGTAAAAAAAGAGTTTATCGTATTTGTTCCGGGCTCTGCCTGGCCAAATAAAATCTGGAAATTCAAGGGGTATATTGAAACAATCAGAACGTTTCTTGAAGAACAAACCCTGGATGTCGTTCTTTTAGGAGGAAAGAACGATGTAATATGTGATATAATTTCTGAACAGATTAAAGGGGTGAAAAATCTAAAAGGAAAAAGTAATTTACGAATGTCACTGGCAATATTATCATTAGCTCAAACAGCTGTTGGAAGTGACACAGGACTAATTCACGGATCTGAGGCTGTGGGTACAAATGTTGTTATGATAAAAGGTCCCACCTCAAAAGCCACAGGAGCAAGTACCCATCTGACCAATTCAATAGAACTAAAAACAAACCTGTGGTGCAGACCATGTTCAAAAAATGGGAGTCGTCCCTGTTACCGTAAAAAGCAGCTATGTATGGACTCCATCACGTCCAGTCAGGTGATTGAAGCAATCAACATAGTAACACCAATAGCCACAACATGAAGTTTTTCTGGCAACTGACATACAACATTTTATTTTTGCCCTTGCTGTTCATTTTGGTGATTATTGGCTATATGTTCAATGAAAAAATTCGTGAGGGTATCAAAGGCAGATGGAAAACATATTCCACGTTAAAAGACTATATTAACAACATCGGGAAAAATAAATTAATTTACTGGTTCCACTCGGCTTCCCATGGCGAGTACGAACAAATACAACCGGTTCTAAAGGGATTAAAGGAAGTAGAACCAAGTTGTATCAGTATAGTTACTTTTTTTTCACCTTCGGGTTTTAATCACATTTCTGATCCGAATATCGATTGTAAGGTATATCTTCCTATCGATTTTATCTGGACGTGTTGTCGATTATTAAAATTGGTTAGACCACATAAACTCATTTTTGCAGAGTATGATGTTTGGCCTAACTATATCTGGTGTGCAAAACGGTATCGCATAAAAACTTCTCTATTTTCAGCAAGATTACATAAAAAAAGTACAAAATTATACCCTATCCTTCGGAGTTTATACAAACACGTTTATAAGTGCATAGACTCAATTTATACCATTTCTGAGAATGACTATATTAATGTTCGCCGTCTGATTGGCAAGCGAAATAGAGCTATTGTCCGCGTTCTTGGAAACCCAAGATACGATAGAGTAAAGGAAATTGCGGATGAACCGGATCCTGAAAGAACTTATGAAATTCTAGATCGGGATAATCGTTTGATTGTGGGAAGTACCCACTTAGAAGATGAAAATATCATTTTACCAACCGTTCTGGAATTATTGAATCAGAATTCTGAGATTTCTATTTACTGGACTCCTCACGAAACCAGTAAAAAAAATATCATCCGGAATATGAATTCATTTAAAAATGCGAATATTTCATTTACACTGTTGTCTCGGTGTCACTGGAACCATCTTCGTCATAATAGAGTGGTGATTGTCGATAAAGTAGGTTTTTTATCAAGATTATACTGGCATGGAAGGTACGCTTATATCGGAGGTGGTTTTTCATCTGGAATTCACAATGTAATGGAACCTGCCATTGCAAGATTACCTGTTATATTTGGTCCCAAGTACCACAACTCAGGAGCAGCTGAGGAACTTTTAAAATACGGAGGTGGTTTCTGTATTTCCAGTGGAGATGAATTTTTATCAGCACTAAGCGAAATGATGAATGTTAAAGAGAATCTTATCAAAGCAAGCCAAGCTGCTACAAAAGTGATATACACTAACTTGGGCTCCTCCACTAGAGTAGTAAGAGGTATTCTTCGTGACTGATCCTTCCTTTGATATATGTTTTCCTAAATTTAATCGGAAAAAACAAACAATTCACCTAAAGCAGGGACTGAATATTATTTATGGCGAAAGTGGCGTGGGAAAAACCTATCTTTCACAGATTCTTGCGGGTAGATTGATACCTGATGCTGAATTAAATTTTAAAGTTTCTCCTACTCAATTATCAGACAAAGTTGCTCTTGTATTTCAGAATCCAGACGATCAGATTGTAGCACCAACTATCTTTTCTGAATTGGCTTTTAACTATGAGAATTTTGGTTACCACTCCAACTCAATCAGGGACAAAATACATCAATTATGTAGTGAATATGATTTACAATGGGATATAAAACGACATCCATCTACCCTTTCAGGAGGTGAAAAGCAAATATTGAACCTCATAACAGCCATCTCATCCAAACCTGAAATTCTCATCATCGACGATGGATTGTGTTATTTAAGTAAAAGTAACAAATTGAAGATGATTAATCACCTCCAGAATTACTGCCTCAAACAAAATGCTGTAACAATCTGGTTAACGTCAGACATAACAGATATGGATTTTTTAGATCAAGGAAAGGAGTTAAAGCTGGATTCATTGGTGACGTGGCGAAAAAATGAAAGCCAGTCAGGGATTATTAATTCGATGTTCAGGAATGGCAACATCAGTCTTAATCTCAATAAAATGTCCTATTCATACTCCAATTCTGAAGATCTCTTTTCAAATCAAACAGTGAGAGTGAAGTCCTTTCGAGCTCTAGCTGTACTAGGTGATAACGGAAGTGGAAAATCAACTTTTGCAGATTTACTTGCGGATATTCTTAAACCTAAATCGGGATCGCTCCAATTGTTAAGTGAGAGAAAAAAGAATCTAAAGTTGGGATATCTTCAACAATTCCCAGAACGGTCTTTAGGAGGAATGACCTACAATGAATTAACTCTCAAGATGATTGAAGCTGGACTTATAACAAATACGAAATTAACTATATTCCAGAAAGCATTACAAACCTTCCAAATATCATGGGATTTAATAAAACACACACCAATTCATCGTTTGGGATTATCAGTAGCAAGAATGACCATTTTACTTATCATTTGTTGTGGGAATTATGATGTTATTATTCTGGATGAACCCACATTCTCATTGGGATATCAACTGCAGGTAAAACTTGCTCAGTTTCTGAAGAAATCGTTAGAACACAAACATTTTATTCTTATCTCACACAACGATTTATTCACTCGACGTGTATGTGATCAAACCATAAAGATAACCGATGGTCAGTTTATAAAAGTTGAATCAAAAAGAGCAGAATATGTCTGAAAATAGGGTAAAAATTAAAATTACCGATCCAACAAGGATTATCACCCTGGCAAATGGAATGAGTGTATTCAGGGCTTTTCTGGCATTTCCCATTATCTACTATCTGGCGAAAGATGAAATGGTCATATCTGTTCTCTTTATGCTGTTAGCTGTATTCACAGATTATTTCGATGGGTATTTTGCCAGGCGTGCCGATGAAGTGACAAATCTTGGTAAAATCCTCGACCCAGTTGCTGATAAAGTCGTTATTTTTGCTGTCGTGTTATTCATAATTTTAGATGAAAGTCGTGATTTCCCAGAATGGTTTCTATGGTTATACGTTGCAAGAGATCTGACAATCTCTATCTCATCCCTTTATATTATGCATCATTCCTCAATCACATTAAGTGCCAATCCCATTGGAAAATTGAGTGTAGGTATCTCTGCTTTAGCTATTTTATTTTACGTTCTGAATATCGAAGAATTGAAATTTTATTTTCTCATAATTGCCACTGTTTTGCTGATTATCAGCTGGATTCAGTACATGAAGGATGATCTGACTCATTTTAAAAAAAATGTGTTCACTCAAGCTAAGAGTAAGGCAAATTCTAAAGAAAAATGAACTGTACTTTTTCTATAGAGATACCTTTATGAAAAATATGATCTTTTCGGATACGACTCGTGAATAAGATTCAATAGTTACAAAAGTATAAATCCCGATAATAGTGTACTCCTCATTTAAACGACTGTTTAACTCTCTTTCCAAAACCAGAGAAGCTATCAGAGTAGTATTAAAAGATGTGTTGAGCAAAAGAATATCTTCAGCTGATATTAATGAACTTGAATTTCTTCTTCTCGGTGCTGATATTGGGGTGAAAACGACAGATGACATTATTCAGTGGCTTAAAAATCACAAGGGGAAAAATTGGTTGAGGAGATCTCTTGAAACGTATCTTTTAACCATTCTTGAGAGTATCCCAATCACACAACAAACGGAAGAAAATGCTCGTACGGTATATCTTATCGTTGGAGTAAACGGAACCGGCAAAACAACCTCTGCAGCAAAACTAGGGTATTATCTAAAGAAGAAGGATCAGTCAGTAATGTTAATAGGAGCTGATACATATCGAGCTGCAGCTATTGAGCAACTTGAAAAATGGAGTAACTTGGCTGGACTAAAACTTATCTGTAATCGGGAGGGTGGGGATCCCTCCTCTGTTGTCTATGATGGATTGGTGGCAGCAAAAGCCCGGAATTTTCAATGCGCTATTATTGATACAGCAGGAAGATTACACACTTATAAAAACCTGATGTTTGAAGTAGAAAAAATGTACCGGGTTATTCAAACAAAATTCCCGGAATTTATCCTGCATACTTATCTGACCCTGGATGCTAACCTCGGTCAGAACTCTCTCATTCAGGCAAGGGAATTCAATAAACACGTTCCTCTTAATGGAATCATTTTGACAAAGATGGATGGAACAGCAAAAGGAGGCATTGTTTTTCCTATTTATCGGGAGATGAAGATTCCTGTGACATTCATTGGTCTTGGTGAAGATCTGGATGATTTTATTGAATTTAATCCCCAGCAATATGTGAAATCTATTGTGGGTTCGAATAATGAGGATGAGTAGAAAAAAGATCCACCTCATTAGCCTTGGATGCCCAAAAAACCTTGTTGATTCAGAAATCCTGATTGGTGGTCTGAAACGTCAAGAGTTCGAAATTGTTGACATCCCTGAGGAAGCTGATGCCATTATTGTAAATACTTGCGGATTCATTGAGCCAGCCAGGGAGGAATCCATAGACACAATCCTGCAAGCAGCAGAATTAAAAAAAATCGGGAACCTCAGGGAGTTGGTGGTGATGGGCTGTTTTTCAGAACTCTATCCCGACGAGTTGCAGAAGGGACTGCCTGAAGTAGATTACTTCTTTGGTACAGATGCTTATGGAGAAATTATCGCTCATTTTTCTGGAAAGGACCATTTGAAATTTGATCCTCACTATCTTCGCTCCCTGTTGACACCCTCACATTATGCCTACCTGAAAATTGCTGAAGGATGTGATAATGAATGTTCATTTTGTAGCATTCCGATGATTAGAGGTAAACAAAAGAGCAGACCTATCAAGGAACTACTTGATGAAGCGGAATGGTTGGCAGATCGCGGTGTAAAAGAGCTCATACTCATTGCTCAGGATACTACTTCATACGGTTGGGATTTGCGACCAAAAGTTTATTTGCAGGATTTATTAAAAGAACTTGATAGAATCACACATTTCAAGTGGATTCGACTACTTTACACCCATCCCGCTCACCTTTCTAATAAGGTTGTTGATGTTATTGCGAAATCAGATCGGATATGCCATTATATTGATTTTCCGATTCAGCACGTTTCTGATCGATTGTTGACGTCAATGTGTCGGGGACTTGGAAAAGACGGAATACGAAAACGTATTTACCAATTGCGTTCCGTTATTCCTAACATTGCAATTCGAACATCACTCATTGTGGGTTATCCTAATGAAACGGAAGATGATTTTCAAGAGCTTGTGGATTTTGTCGAAGAAATCCGGTTTGACCGATTAGGGGTCTTTACCTATTCTGAGGAAAAAGGAACCCCAGCCTTTGATCTGAAAGATGATGTTCCAATAAAAACTAAATGGAACCGACGGGAAAGAATTATGCTACTCCAGATGGATATTGCTCTTGAAAAAAACTCCAGGTTTGTTGGGAAAACAATGGAAGTATTGATTGATGAAGTAAAGTATGGAGTTTCAACAGGAAGAATAGAATATGATTCCCCCGAAATTGATAATATTGTTACTGTAAACCAGAAACTGGATGCTGGAAAGTTTTATGAAATCGAAGTAACTGACTACACTGAATATGGACTTACTGGAAAGACAATCTGAATCATTTTTTCACTGTGTAATCCTACCCAAAAAAATCCAATTCGCATTCTTGACTAATCTGTCGGAAAAACGTAAATTATAGGACATTATGTCAGAATTTAAAATTCATACAAATTATAAGCCGACGGGTGATCAACCAGAAGCTATCGCTCAATTGGTGGAGTGTATTCAGCAAAAGGAAAAATATCAAACCCTTCTCGGGGTAACTGGGAGCGGTAAAACCTTTACAATGGCTAACATAATCCAGCATGTTCAGAAACCAACAATTATCATCTCACATAATAAAACCCTTGCCGCTCAACTGTATGGAGAATTTAAGTCATTATTCCCCGAAAATGCTGTGGAATACTTTATCAGCTATTATGACTATTATCAGCCGGAAGCTTATCTCCCGATAACAGACACCTTTATTGAAAAAGATTCCTCGATCAATGAAGAGATTGACAAACTCCGGTTGAAAACCACCAGTTCCCTTCTGGCTCGACGTGATGTAATAGTGGTTAGCAGTGTGTCATGTATTTATGGAATTGGTTCACCCGATGAATACAGGAATCAAGTGGTTTACATTCAAAAGGGTGAGACTGTTATTCGTCGAGAGTTATTTCTTTCCTTAATCAACATCCACTATCTCCGTAACGATGCTGTACTGGAAAGAGGGAATTTTCGTGTCCAAGGTGATGTGATAGAAATTTTCCCGGCTTATGAGGATGCCTGTATCCGAATTGAAATGTTTGGAAATAAGATTGACACCATTCACTCTTTTGACCCGATTACTGGTGAATTAATTCATGAGATTGATTCCTTGTTCATTTATCCAGCAAAACATTTTGTGACGGATACTAAAAAAATGAACCAAATCTCAGATAAAATTCTCGGGGAACTCTCAGAACAATTGGAATTCTTTCGATCAAATGGTCTTCTGTTGGAGGCTCAACGTTTAGAACAGCGAACGAATTTCGATCTTGAAATGATGCTTGAGGTTGGATACTGTTCGGGAATTGAAAATTACTCCCGCTACTTTTCCAATCGGAAACTGGGTCAACGACCATGGACACTGCTGGATTATTTCCCGGACGATTACCTGATGTTCATTGACGAATCCCACGTGACACTGCCCCAGGTACAAGCGATGTACAAGGGTGACAAAAGCAGAAAGAAAGTATTGGTGCAATACGGATTCCGACTCCCTTCGGCTCTAGATAACCGCCCGATGAAAATTGATGAATTTTACGAAATGATTAATCAAGCAATATTCGTATCTGCGACACCAGGTCCAAGGGAGCTAAAAATGTGCAAAGGTGTGGTTGTGGAACAGCTTATTCGCCCTACAGGTCTTGTAGATCCTGATATTGTGGTGAAACCAACCAGAGGACAGATTGACGATCTTATTAGCGAAATTCGAGCCCGTACCGATAAAAAAGAACGAGTTCTCGTAACAACCCTTACCAAACGGATGGCAGAAGATCTCACAGATTATCTGATAGGGATGAACCTGCTGGTTCGTTACCTTCATTCTGAGATTCAGACATTGGAACGGGTTAAAATCCTGAGGAATTTGAGACTGGGGGAATTTAACGTCCTTGTGGGCATTAATTTACTGAGGGAAGGTCTCGATCTGCCCGAGGTATCCCTGGTTGCTGTACTTGATGCAGATAAAGAAGGATTTTTACGATCTGAATCGTCCCTGATGCAGATCTCAGGCAGAGCATCCAGAAATGTGGGTGGAAAAGTGATTTTTTATGCTGATCGTATAACGAATTCAATGAAGAAGGTTATTGATGAATCAAACCGACGAAGAAAAATTCAGCAGGCATATAATACCGAGCATAATATTATCTCCAAAACTATTTTCAAATCTATTGAGGATGTTATGATCAGCACTTCGGTAGCAGACGCCTGTCGAGAAACAACTCTTGAAGATTACCCACAAAAGAGTGATCTATTTGAGAATATGGATAAAGCCGCTGTCCTGGATATGCTTAAAAGAGAGATGATGACAGCAGCTGAGAAGCTTGAATTTGAAAAAGCAGCAAAATTAAGAGATGAAATTGAAGAATTGAGAAAGGAAGTAGTATGAAAATTTTAGTTACAGGTGGAGCAGGATTTATTGGTTCACACATTCAGGATGCCTACATCGAACAGGGACATAAAGTTTGTGTGATGGATAATCTTTACACTGGAAGAAAGGAATTTGTTCATCCGGAGACAACTTTTTATAAAGTGGATATTCGTAATGGAGAAATGGTGAATAATATTTTTGCTGATGAGAAGTTTGATGTTGTTAATCACCACGCAGCACAAATGGATGTCCGGGCTTCTGTGGAAAATCCAATGTTCGATGCAGATGTGAACATTGTTGGTGGGTTAAATCTACTGGAAGCGAGTATAAAAAACGGGGTGAAAAATTTCATATTTGCATCTACCGGTGGCGCTATTTATGGGGAGCAGGATTATTTTCCAGCTGACGAGAAACATCCTCTTCGACCGGAATCTCCATACGGGGTAGCCAAACTCAGTTTCGAGAGGTATCTATACTATTATGGTATAGTCTATGGATTGAAATACACCATTTTACGATATGCGAACATTTATGGTCCCCGACAGAATCCACATGGGGAAGCTGGTGTTGTGGCTATTTTTTCTCAAATATTGGTTAATGGAGAAATCCCAACGATTAATGGGGATGGTTCACAAACGAGAGATTTTGTTAATGTAGCAGATGTGGTAAAATCAAATCTTGCAGCACTGGAAGTTAAGGGAGATTCTGTAATTGTGAACATAGGCACCGGTATTGAGACGAATATCAACGAGATTTTCCAACATTTGAAAGATGCATCTGGCACCACTATCGAAGCAATTCACGCCCCAGCTAAGAAAGGAGAGCAACAAAGAAGTGTACTGGACAATTCTTTTGCCAGAGAAACACTAAACTGGTCACCCACAATAAATATTCAGGATGGATTAAACCAAACCTATACTTATTTTTTAAATAGCAAAGGAGACTAACTTTGATGAATTTAGAGCGGATTCAAAAACTATCGGGTATCATTGGCAAATCTGCTGCTGTTGAGCAGGTTTTAGAAATGATTGCTCAGGTGGCACCTATAGATATATCGATTCTAATTACGGGTGAATCCGGTACTGGAAAAGAGATAGTAGCACGAGCCATTCATAAGTTAAGTCGCCGAGTGAATAAACCACTTGTTATTGTTAACTGTGGCGCCATTCCTACCGGGATTATTGAAAGTGAACTTTTTGGTCATAAGAAGGGAGCATTCACGGGTGCATCTGAGGATAGGAAAGGGTATTTTGAAGAGGCAAATGAAGGATCGATTTTACTTGATGAAATTGGAGAGACTCCGGTTGAAACTCAGGTAAAACTACTCAGGGTTCTTGAGGAAGGTGAATTTATGCGTGTCGGGGATGCCAGAATGAGAAAAGTTGATGTACGGATAATTGCCGCTACAAATAAGGATCTTCTAAAGGAATCGGCATCTGGGAATTTCCGTAAGGATTTATTTTATCGCCTTCGATCAGTAACGATAGACATACCAGCGCTTCGTCACCGCCCTGAAGATATTGATCTATTAGTTGAAAGATTTGCATTGCAGTTTTCCCGAAGCAATGATATTGTGTTCCGGGGATTCACCTCCGATGCTATTTTACTGATGAAACAATACGATTGGCCTGGAAACGTTCGTGAATTGAAGAACTTTGTCGAGAGCATTATTATTCTTGAAAAGGGGAAGCGAATCTCATCAGAAATGGTGATGAAACACCTCTCCCCCGCTATCGAAACAGGCAAATCCCTGAATCTTCCTGTTGTTGTGGAAAAATCTGTTGACCAGGCAGAACGGGAACTGATACTTCAACAATTATTATTTCTCCGTCAGGATTCAAGAGATATAAAGTCACTCCTTATGAAGGGGAAATTTAATCACAGTGGAGAAGTAGGATTTCTATCTGAACCCGGATCAGTTTTTAATGACCAATACCAACAAGTCAACAAGGAAGAACTAAATTCCATCAAGTCTGAAGAAATCGGTAAAGTCACTATGAAAGATCTCGAAAAAGAGGTTATTACCCGAACGTTAAAAAAATTCGATAATAACCGACGAAAAACGGCGACAGCTTTAGACATTAGCGAACGAACTCTTTATCGTAAAATAAATGAACTAGGTCTTGAAAAAAAGCAGAAGAAATATCAGTAGTCTTATCCTTCTATTGGTAATTACCGGGTGTGGATTTTACTCTTTTACCGGTTCAATCCCTCCACATATTAAAACCATTGGGATTCCTCTTTTTATGAATGAGACGGCAGAGTTTGGGATTTCGGAGAATATTACTGACGATATTACAACTATTTTTATCGAAGAGAACATTCTGAAAGTCGTAGATGAAACAACAGCGCATTCCATATTGCGTGGAACTATCCAGAAAGTATCTGACAAACCATACACCTATTCGGGAATGGAAGAGGTGACGGAATACCGATACTCACTTGTCATTAATGTTGAATGGTTTGATATTATTAATGATAAGATATTATTGTCGAAAAAATATTCCGGGTGGGGGACTTATGATCTTTCTGCTGATATCTCATCTGATGGTATTGATAATGATGGTGACGGAAAGATTGATGAAGAAGACCCCGATGAAATGGGAGACCCTCGGGAATTAGCGTCGAAAGTAGCTCTTGAGAAAATTGCTGATGACATCATAAACGATATTTTATCAACCTGGTAGCAGTGGAGGTATCTATTGAAAAAGACATACATCGCAGATTTACCTAAAGTAATAGGTGAAGTAGTTACTTTGAACGGTTGGGTGTACAATAAACGATCGAGTGGAAAGATATGGTTTCTTATTTTACGGGATGGAACCGGGTACACACAGTGTGTTGTTGTGAAAGACATGGTTCCCGATGATGTGTTTAATCTCGAAGCTGATCTTACCCATGAGTCGTCTTTGTCGGTAACGGGATTGGTTAAAGAAGAGCCAAGGGCTATCGAAGGTTATGAACTGGAAATTAAACATATTGAGGTTCATCAACTGGCTGATGAGTACCCTATCAGTAAGAAGGAACACGGAACAGCATTTTTAATGGATAATCGACATCTATGGCTTCGTTCACGAAAACAGCACGCAATTTTGAAGATTCGCCACGAGATTATTCGTGCATGTCGCGATTTCTTTGATAACAACGGTTTTGTGCTGGTGGATACACCCATTTTTACCGCTAATGTCTGTGAGGGAACCACGACACTTTTTGAAACCGAATATTTTGGAAGGACTGCTTATCTCACCCAAAGCGGACAATTATACAATGAAGCAGCTGCAATGGCTGTTGGTAAGACGTATTGCTTTGGTCCAACCTTTAGGGCTGAAAAATCGAAGACCCGGCGACATCTGACAGAATTCTGGATGATAGAACCGGAGATTGCTTATTGCAATCTCAATGAAAATATGGAATGGGCCGAAAATTTAGTCACCTATATGATTAATAGGGTTCTTGAAAAATGTAAAGAACATTTAGATATTCTTGAGCGTGATACTTCTAAATTGGAGAATATCACTACCCCCTTCCCAAGAATTTCTTATACAGAAGCTGTAAAAATTCTGCATAAACAAGGAGAGAAATTCAAATGGGGTGAAGATTTTGGTGGTAGTCACGAAACGGTGATTTCAGATCAATTTGAAAACCCTGTGATCGTCCACCGTTTCCCATCGAGCATCAAACCATTTTATATGAAACGAGATCCAAAAGATGAAAACGTAGTTCTTGGAATGGACGTTTTGGCTCCTGAAGGGTATGGTGAAATTATTGGAGGAAGCGAACGGGAAGATGACAAAAATATTCTCATTAAAAGAATTGAGGAAGAAAAGTTACCTATGGATGCATTTAACTGGTATGTTGACCTCCGAAGATATGGATCGGTGCCGCACTCTGGTTTTGGACTTGGTATAGAACGATGTGTGTCGTGGTTGTGTGGTCGTACTCATATCCGTGAAACCATCCCATTTCCGAGAACCATTTATCGGCTGGAGCCGTAAAGGTGAAAAAACAGAGGATTGCTGTATTTGGCGGTTCCAAATGTACCGATGATGTACTGAAGACTTCTTATGAAGTGGGCAGATTGCTGGCTAAAAATGATGTGATCGTTTACTGTGGCGGGAGGAGCGGTGTGATGGAGTCCGTAAGTCAGGGGGTATCAGAAGCGGGTGGTACTGTTATTGGAATCTTACCAGATAGTTCCTGTGATTCTTCCAATAAATATATCTCAATTTCCGTTGCTACAGGATTTGGCCAGGGCAGGAATATTATAATCGCTAATTCGGTGGAAGGGGCAATTGCCATCGATGGCGCCTACGGTACTCTATCAGAAATTGCCCATACACTAAGCCAGGGAAAACCCGTCGTGGGATTGGGAACCTGGGATATTAGGGGAGTCATTCAGGTGAGCACCCCAGAAGAAGCTGTTGAAACAGTGTTGAGCTTGATTTAAGATAATAGCAGAATAAAATCAAAATTGATGAAATGACCTTGGAAAAGTATCCCTTTATCAAACCATTAATCTGGTGGGAAAGTAAACCGTAAAGGTCAGGTATGAAAAAAGAAATCATTAAATCTTTGACGAATGAGTTTGAATCTTTTGTCAATTTTACCAATCATGGTATTGA
>JACNLN010000095.1 GCA_014381485.1 Fidelibacterota bacterium | reverse complement strand
TAATAGTTAGTGTCAGTAACACCTAAAATGGTTATTCATGGAGGTGTCGGAAGTCTCGAGGGAGATCCACAAAGGCGAATCACTGTTCATGAAACCTTAACGCTTTTTTTGATGGAATCTTATCCTATTCTTTGTGATTACGATGCATGGACGGCAGCTGTTCATTGCACTCGATTGCTTGAAGATGATCCCAATTTTAATGCTGGCACGGGATCCAAATTACAGAAAGATGGTCAGGTTCGAATGTCGGCATCACTGATGGATGGAAGAAAAAATTCATTTTCGGCAGTTATTAATATCGAGAATGTCCGCAACCCAATTGAAATCGCAGAAAAATTGTCACACGAAAAACATAAGGTTATTGCCGGTGACGAGGCTAATGAATACGCTCGGAAGAAGGGAGTTAAATATTTTGACCCAATAACTCCTCAGCGCCGCAGAGAATACGAAGAAAAATCTACCGGTCAATCAGGGACAGTAGGTGTGGTTGCATTAGATAAAGCGGGGAATATTGTAGCAGCAACCTCAACAGGTGGTATGGGATACGAATTGCCGGGACGGGTCAGTGATTCTGCTACTGTTGCTGGGAATTACGCCACAAAAAAGGCTGGACTTTCATGCACTGGTATTGGTGAACATATCGTCGATATGGGAGTGGCTGTGAGGGTAGTAAGTCAGGTAGAAAATGGAATGCCGTTAAATGAAACAGTGAAAAAGATACTGAAAGAAGCTGCACAATTTCGATATAAATTGGGATTGGTAGCCCTGGATTATCTTGGGAATATTGAAATTGGAAAAACCATTGACGAACTATTTTACGCCAAACACGACAGTAAGTCGGTAACTACATTTTACTCTTGTCAGGCTTTTGACTGACCTGTCCGGCTTCTGACGGATTAGTGAATGATTCTCTCTCAACTTTTTTTGATTTTATCTAATTTTCACATAAATTCTCGTGTTATTTTTGCGCCTGTGATGTAATGGTAACATTCGAGCTTCCCAAGCTCGCCATGTGGGTTCGATCCCCATCGGGCGCTCAACACTTCGAAACATCTACATAATTTCCTAAATTACTTTATAATCATTGTTAGCGGGAATTTCATATGGCAAAACCAATAGTAGCGATAATAGGTCGTCCAAACACAGGGAAATCGACCCTTTTTAATCGTCTGTTGAGACGTCGGCAGGCTATTGTTGATAAACAGGAGGGAATTACCCGGGATCGACTCTATGGTGATGTTGAGTGGAGTGGTGACTCTTTTAGTCTCATTGATACTGGAGGATATATTCCAGATGATGTGAACGTGATGGATGCTGCAGTTCGACATCAGGCAGAGCTGGCCATGGAAGAAGCTCATCTTATTCTTTTAATGGTGGATGGCAGGGAGGGAATTAACGCCATCGATGAAGATCTGGCTCAATTGGTGAGACGTTCCAATAAACCTCATTTACTTGTGATTAATAAAATTGATACTAAAGCTCAGGAATCTATGCTGAATGAATTTTACTCCCTGGGAATTAAAATCATGATTTCAATCTCTGCCATAAATGGTCGGAATACAGGTGATATGCTGGATCTAATTGTTCAGAAACTGAAAGGAATCAAGATATCAGTTAAATCGAAAGGTTCTTATGCCATTCGGATCGCTATTGTTGGGATGCCAAATGTTGGGAAATCATCGGTTGTCAATGCGCTCTTGAATCAGGAAAAGCTCATCGTGACCGAAATACCCGGTACAACGCGGGATGCCATTGACACCACCATAAAATACCACCAGAGAACATTTGTACTGGTAGATACCGCCGGGTTAAGGAAAAAGGCTAAAGTTAGGGATAACATTGAGTATTACAGTATGGTCAGAACTTTTAATGCCATTGATGATGCTCATCTGGTGCTGGTTATCCTCGACGGGGAAAAAGGATTTGGCAGGCAGGATCAACAAATTGTCCGTCGGGTGTTGGATAATGGGAAAGGGATGATTCTTGTGGTGAATAAATGGGATCTGGTAGAGAAAGATGAGAAGACTCAGGAAGAGTATAAAAAGGCTATCCGTCGTCAATTTAAAGCGATAAATGATTATCCCATCCTGTTCATTTCCGCAAAGACAAGACAGCGTGTCACCAAGCTTCTACCGGAGTCCGAGACTGTTTTCACCCGATGGAAAAGAACAATTCCTACGAATGTCCTGAACAATGTGCTCAGAAAGACAGTTGAGCGATACCATCCTCCAGCTCTACAGGGGAAGAATATCAAGATTAAATACATTACTCAGATTGGAACAGCACCCCCCAGATTTACTTTTTTTACGAATTATCCTAACTTAATCAAGGATTCTTATAAAAATTATCTCGAAAATCAATTAAGGGCTCATTTTGATCTAAATGGAGTCCCAATAAAAATTACATTTCGAAGATCATAACGCGTATTTTCTTGGTACAATACCTTTTCGATGAACAACCCCTCTAAAATTTCCCAGTCACAATTTCGAGAGAAACGATCAAAATTTATCGGGATAATGATTCCGGTAAAAACAGAGGAAGAAATATCAAAACGTCTTCGAACAATGAAAAAAAAGTATCGTGATGCAACACATATTTGTTACGCTTACCGCTGTTATCTTGAAGAAACAGGAGAAATTGCAGAAGGAAAATCAGATGCAGGTGAACCATTGGGAACAGCTGGTCAACCCATTCTGTTTCATCTTCAACAAAATCAAATTGTCAATGCTCTTCTGTTGGTAGTAAGATATTTTGGCGGGATTAAACTGGGTAGAAGCGGGCTTGCCAGAGCTTATGGAAATACAGCTGCCCTTGTCATTAACGACATGGAACTTACTTCATTTATTCCAACCACAAAGGTGTGTTTGGAAGTTCCTTATGGAATGATTGGAATAACTCAAAATATTATTCGACAGTTTAAGGGGAAAGTGCTTCATCGAGATTATGATGAAAAAACCAAATTATTAATCCAGATTCCTACAGAAAAGATTGATGAATTTCAAAATTATATTATTACTGAAAGTGGGGAAAAAATTCAAATATTATCTCAATAATCTTTTTGAGGTATCGTCTATTTTGTATTAAATTTTAATGATCGCGGGGTGGAGTCCCGATAAGAATCGGGAGTAGCTTCCCGATAGGAAGAATCGGGACAGGCCGTTGGGCTCATAACCCAGAAGGTCTGAAAGTTTTTTGAAACGATGTAAATTTAATTAAACCGATCGCGGGGTGGAGCAGTCTGGTAGCTCGTTGGGCTCATAACCCAAAGGTCGCTGGTTCGAATCCAGCCCCCGCTAC
>JACNLN010000235.1 GCA_014381485.1 Fidelibacterota bacterium | reverse complement strand
GGCTAAGAACTTCATTGAGGAAATTATTGAAGAGGACCTTAAAACTGGGAAATATGGTGGTCGTGTTCACACTCGTTTTCCTCCAGAACCGAATGGATACCTCCACATAGGTCACGCCAAGGCAATTTGTATCAGTTTCGGATTTGCAGATAAGTATAGTGGACTATGCAACCTGCGATTCGATGACACAAATCCTGTTAAAGAAGAAGAGGAGTATATCAACTCTATCATTGAAGATGTAAAATGGTTGGGATTTGATTGGGAAGACCGTCTCTATTATGCGTCGGATTATTTCCATCAAATGTACAATTATGCTATCCAGCTCATTAAAGTGGGAAAGGCTTACGTTGACGACCTGAGTGCTGATGAGATTCGTGAGTACCGAGGAACGCTTACGAAACCAGGTAAGAAAAGTCCATACCGGAATCGTTCAGTGGAGGAAAATCTGGATCTTTTTAAGAGGATGAAAGCCAGAGAATTTCCGGATGGCTCCCGCGTCCTCCGGGCAAAGATCGACATGGCTGCTTCCAATATGAATATTAGAGATCCTGTTATATACCGGATTTTACATGCATCCCATCCTCGAACAGGGGATACCTGGTGCATCTATCCCACTTATGACTGGGCTCACGGTCTGGAAGATTCCATTGAACGTATTACTCACTCTCTCTGTACATTGGAGTTTGAGGATCATCGTCCACTTTATGACTGGTTTCTTATTGAACTTGGTGTGTATCGCTCCCAACAAATTGAATTTGCCCGACTGAATCTGAGTTACACCGTGATGAGCAAACGGAAACTTCTGCAATTGGTTGAAAGAGGATACGTCAACGGATGGGACGATCCAAGAATGCCCACTATTTCCGGTTTGAGACGGCGGGGTTATACGCCAGCGTCCATCCGCAATTTTGTGGATCGTGTTGGTGTAGCAAAACGGGAAGGCACTGTTGATGTAGGACATCTTGAACACTGTATTCGTGAGGACTTAAACAAATGTGCTCCACGAGTGATGGCTGTGTTGAATCCCCTGAAAGTAGTTATTGATAATTATCCTGAGGAGCAGGAAGAGGAATTAGATGCTATAAACAACCCGGAAGATTCTAATATGGGAACAAGGAAGGTGCCTTTTTCAAAAATTCTTTATATTGATCAGAGCGATTTTCGTGAGGATCCCCCAAAAAAGTATTTCCGTCTGGCACCCGGTCGGGAGGTCCGACTGAGATACGCATATTATATCACATGTGTAGATATTGTAAAAGATGATAGTACTGGTAAAATCACTGAAATCCATTGCACCTACGATCCAGAATCCCGCGGCGGGTACACTCCCGACGGTCGCAAGGTGAGAGGAACCATCCACTGGGTATCAACAAAGCACGCCATAAATGCTGAGATACGTTTATACGATCGGTTATTCAAATTTCCTGAACCTGCCAGTCAGAAAGGTGAGGTTGGTTTCAAAGATGCCTTGAATCCAGATTCCCTGATAATCCTGACATCAGCCTTGCTGGAACCAAGTCTCGTGAACGCAAAAAAGGGAGATCATTTTCAATTCGAGAGGGTTGGATATTTTTATGTTGATCATATAGATTCAGCTGAGGGAGCACCAGTATTTAATCGAACTGTATCATTGCGGGATACCTGGGCTAAGATTGAAAAATCATTACAATCAGGAAATAAACCGTAGAATGTGTCAAATGGACTACGAATAATTTCGAAGCAATAAAAAAGGGGAATTTTAGATCAAGGTAATCAGATTGCTCAAAATAGCCATTGTAACTTTATTTTAAAGCTAATATATTCGATCGCTGTGAAACATACATATAATAAAATTCTAATGGTACTCTTTACTACTGGTATATTTCTTTCGCCTTGCGAAGTGGAAGCAGTAAGTGGTGAACTTAATCTTTATATCTTGGAATTTGACAATCTCAAATCTGATCCATTAATTATGTGGCTTAGTCAAGGATTTGTAGATATGTTAGATCAAAATTTTAGTGACGTTTTTGGCATCACTGTTCACGATAAGGAAAAACTGGAAGCGATACTTCAAGATAAATCCATCCTTTTACGACAAAAAACTGGAACAAATAATATTATAATTATGGGGAACTTCATCCGTGATTTAAATCAGATCACTGTAAATATTCAGGGGATAAATATTGCCAATTGGGAGGAATTAGGGCGAACCAGCGTCATTGGTCGGATGGATGCTATCGCAGATCTCAGTAATAGCCTAACAGAAAATATTGGTATTCTTTTAACAGGGTATTACCCTAAGCCGCCACCTACCAGAGAAGAAGAAGCTGAGGCAGTAAAAACAGCTGAATTCCAGAAGTACACAAAGGAATTAAACATGTCTATGTCGTCCGCTCTGGATGATCTGGAAAGTGCAATGGATGTTTATATTGGCACACGTGGAGTGCCGGAAGAGCCCATGGAACCGGGGAATAAATTCACCAGAAAATTTACATTTACTGAATCAGGTGTTTTTGAGAAGCCTTCTTTTGAAGATGTTTCCTTGCTTGAGAACATTATCTCCATTATTTCTAACAATCCATACCACGTGGAGATTCAAAAACCCGAAATAGAATTACTTGATAAAAAGTCGAAAACAATCCTGTTAACCCTTCCTGTGAAATATTTCCTCCGTAAGAACCTGATCAATGATTTACTGACATCTGTACCCTATACGGGTATAAGAGAAGATGGATCTCTGACCACATTAGAATTCTCACGAAAAAAATATGCAATTTCCCCCGATTTACAAGAACGGATTAGTTTAGGTGAATATCGGGTTGCGCCGGTTATTCAAATCTTTGATATCAGTGGTCAGATAAAAACAGTCATTGTGGACACAGGGGATCCATCCTGGTACAGTCGATCTTCGGATAAAGTTCAGTTATTTGCGGAAAAGATATTTTCTCCGTTGATTGTTTTTACAGTCAGCGGGATGTCTTTGCAAGTCACTATGGAATCAGTAGATATTGATGCTAAATACCAGATCGAACTTCTACTTAACGAAGTGGCAAACTATTCTAAAGTCACTGTGGAATTTATCCCGGAAAATAAACTTACAGATTTTCTGGGGAAGATATTATGAACCGTTATTTACTTATTATCTTTTTACTCGTTACGCTCTGTTTTTCCCAGATCAATCAGATTCCAAATTTCTCCTTCAAGCAGATGGATGGTAAAAATAATTCCATTGATTCGCTGCTTGTCAAAGGACCTGTTCTGGTTGATTTTTGGGCGCTCTGGTGCTTACCCTGTCTGAAGGAGATGAGGTATTTAAATGAACTTCAC
>JACNLN010000148.1:14011-17032 GCA_014381485.1 Fidelibacterota bacterium | reverse complement strand
AATATTTTATATGTTCTGGATCACATTGTTGAGTTCACTCAAATACAGTGATCAATTCTCTAAAAAGTTTCTTATTCTCCCTAATCTTATTTTCGTTTCCCAGAACGCATATATAACCCTCTTTCATCAACTCCATAACAATCTCTGAAAACTTCCGAACCTGTTCTGGAGTCGTTGCCAGCACCTCATCCCTATCCTTCTGAACATCTTCCTGTGTAATGTGACTGATATATCTTGACGTAGCAGTGATTCCCTTCAGAGAGGGTGTTAGAGGAGTATCCAGATCGGAAATCGTCCCAATAATATACTTGGTCATTTCCCTGTCACCCGGATCAAATTGATGGAAAAAAGAGTCCATTTCATCAAAGACACCCAGTGTCT
Source organism: Fidelibacterota bacterium (assembly GCA_014381485.1). GTDB lineage: Bacteria > Fidelibacterota > Marinisomatia > Marinisomatales > CAZVFT01 > JACNLN01. The sequence continues at coordinate 16,651 of JACNLN010000148.1, read as the reverse complement.
CAGAAAGATTTGGATCGCGATAGGTTCCAAAAAACATATTCCCACTTCTTCCAAAGATTGCAAATGCGCCATAGGCACCACCCTGAACCCGAATTTTGTTCCATAAATAATCCAGACTGGCAATTTTGCCGAAAACCAGCATACTGCCACTGTACTTATAACCCAATCGACGGAAATTGAACCCCTTGGTTACATACTGAACCTTTGCTGGAGTTAATAGACCTTCATTTCCCGGTGAGGTTTGAAACTCATAGTCATATCGATCCAGCTGTCTATCATTCAGATATCCAACAAAGTTTACAAAAGGTTTTTGAAAACGAATATAGTATTCTTCTGGCTGGATAAGACTCACCAACAGGTTATTTCGATTGAAAATTAACTTGCTGACTCTTAGAAGCTCGGTAGTAACCTTCTCAATCTTCTCGTTAAAGTTTTTCTCGAGATCAGCTATGAATTTGTAGTAAGAAAGTCCTCCGGTTAATTCTCCATACTTTCCCGAGGGAGAGAAATATGAAAACAACCGAGAAGAAGCTACTAGATGTCCCGCCTGACTAATTTTCATTTCCATTCGGGATTTCGCCTCCTGGACAATTTCCCTTATTCGAATTGTATCATCAAAACTTGTTTCATTAATAATTTCCCCAATCAAACCAAACAGCTTTGGGATTTTATTTATCAATGCTTTTGATTGTACGATCAATTTGGGATAATAGATACAATCATCCTCTTTCTCTATAAAATTATTCATCACAAAATCAATACCGCCTGTATGAATATTAATCTCATTAGAGAGGTCTGAATAATGGTGCTTTTCCGTACTGATTTCTCCCAGCAAACGAGTCAATAACGGGATGTACTGTAATTCTTCCTTCTTTACACCTGTTGTATCAAAATAGAGATTCAGGTAGGTAATTCCGCTGGTGAAAATGGGATGGGTTAATACCTTGACGCCAGATTCCTCTTTCTCAACCAGAGGTAAGACTTCCGCTTCCCGTTTAATATCTGCTAGTGAAAGCATTGGAATCTTTTCCAGGTCTTCAGGGGAATCGGGTTGAGCCTGCCAGAATTTCAATTTTTCTGTCTGTTCCACTAGATCATCAAGTTCTTCATCTGAAAGTGTGGATTTATACTCCTTTAAGTGGCAATGAATTCTGGTTTCAGTTTCTTCTATCAGTCCTTTTTGTGGCAATAACATTAACAGGGTTCGGTGACTGTTGTTCAAGAGATACTGATCAATCAGTTTTTCAAAATAATCGGTTGTTAGTGCTGATTTAATCTTTTCCAATAACGGTTCGTATTCTAAATGTATCGTGGGATGATCATCATATATCCAGCTATTCATGCACAGTCCACAGTATACCAGTCCCTTTGGCCAGATACCAAAATCCGCTTCTCTCAGCTTGAACTCTGTAATGTTGATGGAAGCTTCAATTAATTTTTTATCAATACCATCCTTTACCAATTCACGCAAAGTATCAAATACAATCTTCTGAAACTTTTCCTTCAAATCTTGCTCTGAATTTTTGATCACTACGTTAAAAATAGGCTGTAACAAATTACCCTGGAAGGAACCAAAAACATCCTTACCTATCTTTGCTTTTAATAGAGCTTCCTTAAGTGGGGATGCAGGTGTATCTAACAGTATGTGCAGTAAAATATCAAGAGCAAGATATGTCTCTGCATTAGTGGCATTTCCAGTAACAAAATTCAAGCTCAAATAAGTTTTTTGATCTTCATTCTCATCATGGGAAATAGGGTAGTAATTCACAATTTCCTTAGACTTCGAAAATGATTCATGCAGAGGAATTTCCGACTCGACTTGAATAACATTAAAATCCTTCAGGTACTGATCATTGAGAAATTGTAGATGTTTATCAATGTTGCCATCACCGTACAGAAAAATCCTGCTGTTTGATGGGTGATAGTACTTCTTATGAAAAGCAGTAAATTCCTCATAGGTCAGATTGGGAATCACATCAGGGTTACCACCGGAATCTACTCCGTAGACATTATCCGGAAACAAGGATTGTTGTATCTTTCGGAAAAGAATCTGTTCTGGAGATGAATATGCGCCTTTCATTTCGTTATAGACAACTCCCTTGTAGATGATCTCGCCATTCTTTTTCTCAAGTTCATAATGCCATCCTTCCTGCATAAAAATTTGGGGATAGTTATGAATTCTGGGATAAAAGACTGCATCGAGATAGACATCCATCAGGTTGAAGAAGTCTTTATCATTAGTACTGGCGATGGGATACAGAGTTCTATCGGATCCTGTCATAGCATTTAAAAAAGTTTTTAATGATCCCTTGGCGAGTTCTACAAAAGGCTCTTTCGTTGGAAATTTTCTTGAACCACAAAGAACAGAATGTTCCAGAATGTGAGGAATACCTGTGCTATCGGCTGGAAGAGTCTTGAAGGTTATCACAAAAACCTTATTCTTATCATTATTCTTGAGATGCAGAAGTTCTGCACCGCTTTTTTTATGACGAAATATCCGAGCAGTGGAGTTAATTTCTTCTACCTTCCGTTCTTCATTGAGAGTAAATCCATGATATTCTTTTCCAATTGAGTAATCCATTAGTTTCTTCCTTTTTTCCCTAGAGTTTATAACCTCGAATTCGTCAGAAGCCTGACAGG
>JACNLN010000148.1:10304-13671 GCA_014381485.1 Fidelibacterota bacterium | reverse complement strand
CCTTCACAACCGGACAAGCAACCCAGTGATCAGGAGCATGCTCCTCAAAAGACGGAACAACTTCAGCACAGGACTTTTTCGCTATCGGACAGCGAGTACGAAAACCGCAACCGGATGGCTTATTCGTAGGTGTCGGGATATCTCCTACCAGGATGATCCGCTCTTTATCCTTTTGTTTAGGATCTGGTAAGGGAACAGCCGAAATAAGAGCCTGACTGTATGGGTGTCTTGGATTATGGTACACATCCAGCGCATTACCAAACTCAACTATGTTACCAAGATACATCACAGCAACTCTCGTGGAAATATGCTCAACCACACTTAGATCGTGAGCGATAAATAAGAATGAAAGATCAAACTCATCCTGCAAATCCATCATCAGATTGATTACTTGAGCCTGAATGGAAACATCCAGAGCAGATACCGGTTCATCACAGATTATGAGATCTGGATTTGTTGAAATTGCACGAGCAATTCCAACACGCTGACGCTGTCCCCCAGAAAATTCGTGTGGATATCGACGAGACTGTTCATTCTGCATACCAACTTTTTCCAGTAACCATCCTACGCGATCCTGCATTTCATTGGAATTCATCTTAGTATGCAGTTTCAACGGTTCACTGATGATTTGAGCTACAGTCATACGAGGATTGAGTGATGCATATGGATCCTGAAAAATCATCTGCACATTGGAACGATACTCACGCATATGTTTCGGATGCAACTTCGCAAAGTCAACCACCTCCCCATCGAAATGATACTCAATACTCCCGTTGATTTCCACATCTGGCGCTATGTGACGAAGAATATTGATCATGGCACGACCAACAGTCGTTTTTCCGCATCCAGATTCTCCCACTAATCCAACGGTTTCTCTTTTACCTATGGAAAAAGTCACACCATCAACAGCTTTTACCGTCGCAACCTGCCTGGAAAATACTCCACCATAAACAGGAAAATGGACTTTAAGATCCTTAACGCTAACCAGTTCGTCGTTTCTCATGCTTCTGCTGTCTCTGGCTTAACTACATGACACCGCACGAAATGATCCGGTCTAATCTCAGTAAGTAGTGGCTCATCCTTGTCACAAATATCCAGCTTTACATCACATCGTGTACAAAACTTGCATCCTTCCGGCATCTCAAGAATACTGGGAACCATTCCACGGATAATATCCAGGCGCTCCTTTCTCTTCTTCAGGTCAGGTCTCGGTATTGAATTCAATAAACCGAGCGTATAAGGATGCAGCGGGTTTTCAAATAATTCTTCAATATTAGCGACTTCCTGAATCTTACCACCATACATTACAATCACTCGCTCACAGGTTTCTGCTATTACTGCGAGATCGTGCGTAATTAAAACGACTGCCGCATCTGTACGTTTTTTCTTCAGTTCCAACATCAAATCAAGAATCTGTGCCTGGATTGTTACATCCAAAGCCGTTGTCGGTTCGTCTGCAATCAATAATGAAGGATTTTTCGCCAGTGCCATCGCAATCATTGCCCGTTGACGCATTCCACCGGAAAACTGGTGTGGATAATCCTGCATACGCTTATCGGCTTCAGGGATACCTACCGTATCAAGAAGTTTGACTCCTTCCCTGAACAGATGCTCACTTTCTTCATGATACTCTGTTGAAATTAATCGATCCAGACCAAAAAACAGGTATGCAATAATTGTCGGAATAACCATACCGATAAAAATCCATTCTGCTACAGGCACAAGATAAAAAGTCCAACCCTGAACCAGTTGAGAAATAAGCATTATGATCAGTCCAAAAATCACGGTGGTTTTGATACGTGTTTTTACAGCAATGTCATGCAAATTGATGGCTGTGTTGATAATTCCATCTTTAATGTACTCACGGGATTTCTTTGGTTTGAGAGCTTCGATAACCTGAAAACCAACTGTAAAAACAGGATTCAAAGACGTCATGGGTTCCTGGAAAATCATTGCGATTTCTCTGCCGCGAAGATTACGCATCTTTGAATACATTATCTCCCTGAACTTTCTCATTGCTTTTTTCCTGGGAGATCTGAAAAAAATATACCACGTCAGGAACGCATCCAATATAAGAGAGACAAAAAAGAGAATCACACCCGAAAGATTGCTTAAACCATAAAGAACCATCAATCCAAGGAAAAATGCCATTGCAGCAAATTTCCGACCATTTTCAGATAACTGGTTGAAAAAAGTGTATTTTGGTGCTTTCTTGACCTTTGAAAGATCTTTCCCATCAAAGATTTTTTGATCTTTAAAATAAATCTCTCCTTTCGTTACTTCACCGGGAGGATTAGGGATCAACTGAATTAATGACAGAACGGAAACGGACTTTCCAGACCCGGATTCACCCACAATCCCAAGTGTTTCACCCTCATAGATATCAAAATCAAGCCCATCTACAGCAGGTGCCCAATCATTCCCCACTTTAAAGTGGGTTTTAAGATCCTTAATCTCAACCAGTTTTTTGGGGCTCATCGCAGCCTCGAATAGACTTTTGGATCGAACGCTTCACGAACACCCTCACCAATAAAGACAATCAACAACAGCGTGAAGAATTCAGCTCCGATAGGAGAGAAAATCATCCACCATTTACTGATGTTCTGTAACCCAACATCCAGCATCTGCCCCCAGCTCGGTGTCGGTGGGGGAAGTCCAAAACCCAGATAATCCAATCCAACCAGCGCGGCAATAAAACCTACAACAGCAAAGGGAAAAAATGTAATCACCGGTGTAAGAGAATTCGGTAGAATATGTTTAAAGATCACTTTAAAATTACTCTGCCCCATAGAAAGAGCTGCCGCTACGTAATCCTTAGCTTTTTCACGATAGGCTTCAGCCCGCAGTAAATACGTCATATAGATCCAGTTAACCATCAAATAGATAAAGATTAACAGGAAAAATGACGGACGAACGATGGAACTGATAATAATAATCACAAACAACATAGGAAGAGTCGACCAGATTTCAATTAACCTCTGGAAGTACAGATCAAATTTGCCACCGAAATACCCCATTGCTCCACCAATGGAAATCCCGATAGTATAATTAAGTATAGCAAGTATAAGGGCAAAAGAAATAGAAATATTGAAAGCGTACCAGAGACGCGCAAACACATCACGCCCGGTATCATCCGTACCCAGCCAGTGTCGCTGAGAGGGTGGCTCATACATTTTATTACCGCGATTAATATCTTCATAAGGATCGTATGGATATAACGGCATAAGAATCCAGTTTTCTGATCCCTGTTCCTCCCACAGTTTGTCAAGTTCCCGGTAATTTGCTTCACCAGGTACATTCTGTCCAAATTCCTTACCCAAATACACTTTATCGGGCACCAACCCAAAATCGCGAAAAGCAGGAAAGA
>JACNLN010000148.1:8652-9894 GCA_014381485.1 Fidelibacterota bacterium | reverse complement strand
AATACTTTCTCAATGAAATACGAACCGGCAAAAATGAAACCGATGAAATATCCAAACCTTGCAGCTATTGGTATCACTGAATTGCGTATGGCATGAATCCAAATTGCGCGTTTTTCTGTAATTCCTTTAGCAAATGCTGTACGGATATAATCCTGAGATAGGTTCTCCAAAAGACCGTTTTTCATCAATACGGTCAACGATGCAAAGCTGGCAATGGACCACGCAAAGATTGGCAGTATCGCGTGATGAAGCTGGTCAATAATTTTTCCCCAGAGTGATAGCGTTTCCCAGACCTCTGTCGGTGATCGAAATCCGCCAAGGGGGAAAATATCCCAGAATGAACCACCTCCAAAAAGAACCAGAAAAACACCCCCAAGAGCCCAGCCCGGAATCGAATAGCCTATAAAAATTATTACACTGGAGAGTAAATCAAAAGGGGCTCCATGATTAAGGGCTTTTTTAATACCAAGTGGAATACAGACAAAATAGGAAAGCAGAAGACCAATACCCCCTAAAAATATTGACACCTTGAACCGCGGTTTCATCACTTCAACTACTGGTTGTTCATAGGTGTAAGATTTTCCCAGATTACCAGTAAAAATGCCTGAATATTCGGTTTGATAGATTACTCCTTCAACATTTCCTAGAGAGTCAGTTTTTTCAATATGAGCTTTCCAGATCGGACTTGATGTGCCATCCTGTTCATATACGACAAGTTTATCACCGTCCCTGCGAACATTCACACGCAAGATTTTACCAGCAGCTTTACCAATACGTTTTGAAATCTCAAATTCGCCCGGTTTAAATTTCAAATCCCGATGTCTGATCTCTCTCGACCATACTCCCAGCCACATCAAATAACGCTGCCAGATAGGTTTATCAAAACCATAGAACCGCTTGAGTTCCTTTAGTGCTTTCTCAGGCAGGATTGCACTTCCACCGCTCATTATGTCACTTACACTACCAACCGCTTCTCCCTGCGCTGCAGCACCCATCTGCAGTCTTTGGATTGTTCGTTCCAACGGTCCACCAGGTGCCAGCTGTAAAATCACAAAGACAAGAATCGTGGATCCCAAAAATGTGGGAATCATAAGAAGCATTCGGCGAATAAAATATGTAGTCATCTTAGATTAACAAATAATGAAAAAAAATCATTGGTTGATTGCTGTTTTTCTTGTGTCCTGTAAAACCCTGAAGGGTAAACTCCGGTTATTCCCTAATCGTTCCTCCATCATCCATCAA
>JACNLN010000148.1:0-8530 GCA_014381485.1 Fidelibacterota bacterium | reverse complement strand
TTCACTCCAACTTCACTCCAACTTCGCTCCGACATCATCCTTGATCATTCATCACTCCCCGTTCCTTTCAGGTATTCCGGCCAGAATAGTACATCCAGTTCACCCTGTGGCAGGGATTCACCCTTTGTCATAGCTTCTTCAAGACGGGCTTCCTTTTCTGGATCTATCCACCAAAATTTAAACACATCCCAATGTTCACCAACATATCTTCCTAACATCCACTCTGGGTAGCCGAATTTATCCCAGAAAAGTAAACGCCAATAATTACGAGCAATTCCCCAAGCCGCGGGATGAATATCAGAATAGATACTGTCGATCTCCCGGATTATCTCAATTCTTCTCTGCTGGTTAAAACACTCGTCATACTCATCAAGGAGTGCATCCACCCGTTCATTTTTGAAACCGGAAATATTATTATTATTTGATTTGTCTGCTAGTGAGGAATGCAATGAAGTTTCCGGATTAGGGAACACCAGCCCACCCCAGGCTTGCATATAAATGGTGAAGTTGCGTTCCATAAGGTTCTTCCACATAGTATTACCGTCCATAAATTTAATCTGCATATCAATTCCATAATCCTTCAGCATCTGTTGCACGGGAGTAACCATGTAAGCACTTCCTTTTTGAATTGCTATTTCAAACTTTAATACTCTCCCAGTTTCTTCATGTACAAGCCATCCCTCCCTGTTGCGTTTGGTATATCCTGCTTCGTTAAGTAATCGGACAGCCTTTTCGGGGTTATAGGAAATCTTTTCGTTATTGGGATTCTCATAAACAGATCCAGAATAGAGCGAATTCATCATTGAGTATTCGTTGTAGTACATTTCTCTGTTCATTTTCTCCCGGTTATATAAATAGGTAAATGCGTAACGTACACGGCGATCATAAAATGGCCATTTTCTCATATTGAACGCATAACCACTTGTCCCTGCTGGTCTTTCAGAGTAGATCCGTCGTTTCTGTATCCAACCTTTCTTAATTGATTCAAAATCACATTCCTCCATCCACACTCGCGCTTTAGACACCGTGTATATATCCTGTTCTCCTTTCTTGAACTTTTCAAACACTAATGGTAGGTTATCTTTTACAACATTCACTTTGATTTTATCAAAATTTGCTGTGTACTTTCCTGTATAACTGTCAGCATCCCAGTAATCCGGTCGTCTTGTGAAAGTAAATGATTCCTGGTTAATGATATCTTCATCACGGATTTCGTAAGGACCTGTACCAGGTAACATTTTATACTGGTAGTTTTCAAGGTAATCAGTTCCATCCAAATCTTTTAAATAATGGGCAGGAAGAAGCCTCATACCACCGAAATACAAAAAATTCCGCCAGTTTAACTCTTTGCTTTTTACACTTACAATATATTTGCTTTCAGCAACGGGGCGTTCAAACTTCCCGAAAACTAACTGGTCTGAAGGCATCAGAATAGTTTCATCCATATGCAGGTCCCATGTAGCAACAACATCCTCAGCTACCACTGGCATTCCATCCGACCAGCGGGCATTTGGGTTTATGCGGAACCAAAACTGCATTTCATCCTCACTTATTTTCCAGTGTGTAGCCAAACTTGGAATAAATTCCAGTGTAACAGGGTGAATTCCCAATAGACTTTCATAACATAGCGGTATTATTAGATCAATATTCTCTGAATAGTTATAATTCTGACCAAGAATCCGCATAGTGGCTGGAAAACGTGAAGTGATATACCGTAATGTTCCTCCCTTAACTGCTCTTGGATCACCAAAAAATATCTCTTCATCCGGTTTTATTACGTAAGTCTGGTAGCCAAGTTTTTCTGCGATTTCTTCAAATCCAGCACCGCCTAACTCTACCAGTACCGAGGGATCCGCTCCAGAGAAAGTTTCAATTGTCTGCGTCTTTTCAGCAGTTTCCTTTTTTGATTTTTCACCTCCACCGCAGCCAATTAAAGAAAATATTGAAATCAAACATACAATTTTCCAGATACTTTGGTTCATGTTTTTTCCTCCCGTATTTAAAAAGCCATCAAAATAAATTGAAATAAGTAATCGTATATCATCTTTTTAACCCTAAAATCTACATGATAACTAACTAATACCCGTCAGATTATTTTTGATCAGGTAAATGTTTGTCGATAAAATTGAACCTGTTGTTTTATTCACAAACTTGAATTTATGAGTCGTATCCAAAAAGGTCATTTTGCTAAGGATTGATAAAAGTACTACCCACTTTTTGGGTGTTATCTGAAAATAATAGGAATAGAGAGTAACTAACTGTGGAGAATACACTATCTACTACCCATTTTCATATCATATCGAACCTTTCCTGTCTATCATTCCGAACGACAGATAGACCTGTCAATCGTAGCATAGCGTAGATGGATCGGAGTAGACTCATTTATTCTTTTCATCAGTAGTATTCTGGATCAATTCTATAATCCTCCACATCATGTATGTGTGTGAAGATCGTTTCTTGCCTAATAACATACGGGTTCGCTCAAATTTGGATTGATACTCTAATTACTGAGAAATTAATTACAGTTTAATTTTTTACCAGATACCTGATACATTAAACAACTTTTTTCATTAAATTTTTTATGAACTTTAACTCTTAACAAAGAGGAGATCATTATGGAGCAATTCACCGTAAAAGATTTTACATCAACAGATCTTATTACATTCACTCCTGATATGAATGTTATATCCGCAATGAATATTCTAATTAATAAAAATATCTCAGGTGCACCAGTAGTAGATAAAGAAGGTAATATTATAGGAATGCTCTCAGAAAAGGACTGTATGAAAACTATCATCTATTCCTCTTATTACAGAGAAATGGGGAATCTGGTTTCAGATATAATGTCTAAACATGTCATCACAGTGGATGCAACTGCCAGTATTATTTCAATTGCAGAATTATTTTTAAACAGTTCTTTTCGTCGCTTTCCAGTTCTCGAAAATGGTAAGTTGATTGGACAAGTCAGTCGTCGGGACATTCTTCGAGCTGTTCTGGAAACAAGGTAAGTATTATTTTACATTGCCTGTAACCCGATAGGAAGAATTTATAGAGTTTATTTTCTTCTACACCAGATGAGGTGAGGATATTCAAGTATAAAATACAATTAGCTCTTCACTGACTGGTCAGTCGAAAGCCAGACAGGACAGCCGGACTTCTGACCGGTTTGTATTGATAAGGTCGCGTACAGCATCTAAGTTGAAACTGAAATTGCGATCTTTTCATAGCTCTTTTTGAAAGCATGCAGAGGTAAGATTGGTGAAGGATCATCCTCACCCAAACCCTCTCCCATCAAGGGAGAGGAGTTTTTCTAAGGCAGCCAATTATGGAAGAACGGACGCATAAGACCTTCTCCCCCTTGATGCTTGCACGGTGTTTGACAGGTCTGTCCGGCTACCGACGGAGGGGACTTTTTGATGGTGATCGCTAACAGGTGCAAAAGTCCCATATTGAGAGGGGTGCCCCGGAAGGGGCGGGGTGTGTTAGAAACGTGCTCAACCGAAAAAACGTCAGTTCAATGATAATAGGCAATAATTATTCAAGACAAAAATTAGGCTTTAGTAAAAAGAATGTAGTCACCCTCACCTTTCGGAAGGAACTCCTACGGAATAATCCTCTCCCATCAAGGGAGAGGAGTTTTTCTAAGGCAGCCAATTATGGAAGAACGGACGCATAAGACCTTCTCCCCCTTGATGCTTGCACGGTGTTTGACAGGTCTGTCCGGCTACCGACGGAGGGGACTTTTTGATGGTGATCGCTAACAGGTGCAAAAGTCCCATATTGAGAGGGGTGCCCCGGAAGGGGCGGGGTGTGTTAGAAACGTGCTCAACCGAAAAAACGTCAGTTCAATGATAATAGGCAATAATTATTCAAGACAAAAATTAGGCTTTAGTAAAAAGAATGTAGTCACCCTCACCTTTCGGAAGGAACTCCTACGGAATAATCCTCTCCCATCAAGGGAGAGGAGTTTTTCTAAGGCAGCCAATTATGGAAGAACGGACGCATAAGACCTTCTCCTCCTTGAGAGTTGAAAATCCTGATTTATCGGGGGGGGAGAGAGAATAAAAAGAGGGGGTGAATCAAGGCATTGAGACGAGGAAAGTTTTTCTGATATAACCAATAGTCTGCACTTGTTACATTTTTATGGACACCCTAAGAAATAATATTTACAGATTGTAATGAAAAGAAAATCTAAATTCAGGCAATTGCACAAGTTAGACGGGCAAGAAGAGGTAGGGAGTGTATATCAGAGGAGGTCTTTTGAAAACAAAATCACACATCCCTAGGATCCTTCGGACAATAATGTGTGATGAACCATAAAATTTTGATTTAAAAATTTATTAAAGTTAAAATAAAACGGGAATTAGCATTTTTGTCTTATTCATATATTCTACATAATCTTTCCCAAATTTAGTTATATTTTCCGCCTCTTCAAGTTTTGCAGTAGCAATTAAAAAACCAGTAGTAAAAATAACCAAGACAGCGCTGATAAGTGATGATCCCTTAAAAAAGACTCCCCAAGCAAAAAATAGCAATGAACTGTACATCGGATGACGAATATAACGGTAGATTCCACCTGTTACAAGTTTCGTTGTGTTCTCGAAACCATTCTCTGGTTTACCAATCAACCACAGTAGATAGACGCTATGAATAATGAAGTAAAGTGAAATAATCAGTAGAACCCAGGAAGCAATCTGAAATAGTGAAAATGGGTTGTAGAACCAACTGTTAACATTGATTAGGAATAAAATTAGGATTGACTCAAAAGTGAGGAATCTGGAAAAACCGCGTGATCGAGGTTTATCTAAATAACTCCAAGAAACGTATAGTATTCCCACATTCACAAAGAAAAATATTATTGGTTTTACCATAACCAGATTATGTTGAAATCATTTAATTTTTCAGACAAAGAACAACATTCATCCTCGTCCTATTACTTATCTACCTGCAATGCAGTATTTTCGAGGTCTAGAAGCATTTGTGGAATGTACCACATGCTCACCCGATCCACAAGCCAAGATGGTACCGACCCAGCGGGATCTGTACAAGCTCTGTAGATTAAAGTTGTCTCTTCCTCACTGGTTTTTACTTCCCAGCTTCCAAAATTGACAGCAGGTACTATTAAATCCTTATAGTTCTGAATAATATGCTTATTTGTGGATTTTACCCAATCGATTTTATTAAGATTGCGTTGATGATTAAATTGATACATTCTGGGGGATAAAAACGGAATATCAATAACCTGCCATGCCAGCTGATGATTAGAATCAAATCGCTCAATAAATCCAGCGTCTGTGGAGTGAGCACTTGGCAGATTCACCGGGTATTTATCCACCGCCCAGATGATTTCCATCAAGTCCGAAGGATTTGCTCTTGTATTCAATTCCACCTTAATTGCTGGTACGGGAGATACTTTCAACTTTTTCTTATAAACACAAAGTCGCTCCTTCTGAGTTACAATTGTCCAACCTGAATTGTGATGAAGATCATCCCAATCTGTAGGATAGTTCACAATCTGTGAAAGACCTGTCTGGACAAGAAAAAGAGTAAGAAAAAAAATGAACTTGACTTTCATCTTGATATTAATTAAAAAAATGTAAATGAGGAAGATCACTCAGAAATCTACATCGTTATTTGTTCTCGCTTTACAAATTTTCTCCATCTATCCCAGTTAGCCTTGTGTTTTAACAGAGTATGTAACAACTCAACAGGATACGAATCAAAGAAACCCAATTGCTTCTCAATGGTAAAATGGGGTTTGCAATCTTGTGTTGTTTCAGGGAGCAATGTTTCATTCCCGGGAATAACCTTCATTATTTTGTAACCTTTTTTGATACACAATTCTGAATCCAATGTAGCATCGAGACGATACCATTTCTTTTCAAAATAAATCGCCACCAAAGCATGCATGGGTAATCTTCCGTCAGGTATCATATCTCTGTATCTTGTATCAAGTAATACATGATCAATAATCGTTTGAAACACTAAAGCCGAAGGAATCCCAACAGATCTAAATAGAGTAGCAAGTAAAATAGCTTTTTGATGACAGAACCCTCGTTTTGTACGAAGAATTGTCGAAGCTTGCCAGTCCGAAAAATCTTCGATTTTTGGGGCAAAATCATAGATGATTGAATCTCTGACAAATTCATACAACCTTTTTACTGTTTCCCACTCAACAGTCATTTCCTGAATCAATTCTCTAACGAGGACCAGAATATTTTCACTATCAAAATCGAAAATGTCATCCCTGAGCAGGCATTTATCCACGCTCAGTTGTTTAGGAGACTTGACTCTTCCTGAGAGCATCATTGATAAATTTGTCAATATATTATTTTTGTGAAAATCCATACGTATTCATCTACTCCCTTTAAGTTGAACTCTTCTTATATCCCAATCCATGATAGCTGTCACCAATGAAGGAAACAGCCGTTTCACATAATAGGATAACTTGCCATTAAAACCAGGGATTATCAGGAATTTCCCCTTCTGAATTCCTTTTATGAGGGTTTTAGCTACTCTATCTGGTTGCAGCAATTTTGCGCTGGATGATATTGCTTTTGTCTCTTCAGGTTTCGTACGATTTTCCACCTCAAACCCGGGAGTATCTGTATCCGGCGGACAAAGAACCGAGATGGAAATTCCAAACGGTTTCAGCTCACTTCGAAGGGCTTCGGAAAAGCCGATAACAGCAAATTTTGAAGCACAATAATCCGTTAAACCATACACACCGATGAACCCAGCAATGGAAGAGACGTTAACAATATGTCCTCCCTTTTCTTTCATAAATGGAACCGCCTGTTCAACAGTGTTCCAGGTACCATAGAGATTAATTTTCATTGTTTCGTTGAGTTGTTCATACGTGATATCCTCAAAACGATAAGGAATTGCACGACCTGCACAATTAATGAGAAGATCAGGAGATCCGAAATCATTTATACTATTTTTAAAAATAGACTTAACCTCTTCCCGATTGGCTACGTCCATTGCCATCCAGGAAAGTTTCTGATCATCAAATATTCTTAATCCCTCTATCTCGTTAACAGCTTTCTGCAGCCGTTCTGTATTACGGGCAAAGAGGATTATATGGGATCCTTTACGAAACAGCAGTTTTGCAGTTGAAAATCCGATACCGCTGGAGCCTCCAACGATATAAACATTTTTATCTTTAAAATCTTTCATAACAAACCTTTCTAAATATTTTTCATCAATATTGCTATTGATTTTTTCGTTTCTAAAGATATGAAGTTATTTACGAGATATTGCCATAATTCGATTCCGAATTCGTGTGAAAAACTTTATGTATTTCTTCGTTCGATAGTCAGGAAAAGTGGTATCCAAAGGTTCAAACCGTTTATTGCGATAAATCAGTGTAACCTCAGCATAAATCCCATCTCTCAGGTAAATTCGGTGAGCGTAATCTTTTGTCGTTGCCAGCACCAGCTTGCTCGGTGAGATATATCCCGGGTCCAGGTTTATAGGTCGTGGGACAAATGGTTCCTTCTCGGCGAAAATTCTCTCCAGTTCATTCGTTTGCAGTTTGATCTTTGAAAGTTGATCTGGATTTATTTTGTTTTTAAAACTGAGAAACTTCCGTTTCAGATTCGGTCCCATTTCTTCTTCGTAGTAGTCCGTAAAATTGAAATCGAAAATATCTGATTTCAAACCAGTAGGTCCATAAAGCTGTTTCAGCTCCTCCTCAGCTCTATCAAATAGACTTATTCGAGATGTGATCATTCCCACTATAAGGGTCACCGGTTCAGGAAATGCTGTGGAACTCATCAAATTCTCCTCACAAGCACTTTGGACCACTACACGCTCTAACACAAATACCACAGACATGCTGTCCAATAAAGGGAAGTTTCCTGAATTCATTCAGTTTTTTATAGCAGGCATCCAGATCGAATTCACGGGAAGATTCCTTGATCGCTGCCACCGGACAGACTTCCATACATTCCCGACATTCACCACATCTATTCTCCATAGGTACACCCGGTTGATAAGGAGCATCTGTCAGCACTGCAGCATATCGCATTCGAGCACCGTACCTTGGGTGCACCAGCAAAGTTGGTCGTCCAATCCATCCAATTCCGGCAGCATATCCGAGAAGTCGATGAGAAACCAGACCCTTTCTGCCCCCAGGTTCAGTGATCTGTGATGCCGGCACTGCAATAGAACGATATCCTGTATCTTGAAGTTCTAAAGCTAGCCGGTAAGCAATTCGATCCAGAGTAAAATTTGCCTGGCGGTAGAGGTGAAAATAAAGTGGAGTTGGTCGATCCTCAATCTGGTCAATGACCGCATCTACCAAACGGACTCCTATAACGATTGCACAGGAAAATTCTGCGGGCACATTTATCAACGCTTCTGGCTCCTGTTTACGAAGCTTATCAATATCGGTTACACCGATAGCACCAAGTCCATGCTGTTGTGCGAATTGGTCTAAATCTTGTGGATTTGGTTTCATAACTTTGGTAACGATAAGTTACCGAAATTTACAAAACACTCACCGAATCTCAATAAAAAAGAGCAA
>JACNLN010000088.1 GCA_014381485.1 Fidelibacterota bacterium | reverse complement strand
CACCAAGACACTAAAAAAAATTGATAATAATAGACTTGCCGTTACAGAAGAGAACGGAATTTTAACCTGGCCGGGGAAGCCGCCCAGAGGGTCAGGAGCTGAAATTCCTTTATTCCTTTTCTGTCTAACACCTTATTAATAAAAACTTTGTGTCTTCGAGACTTTGTGGCTGGTGAATTAATGAGATTAAAAAATGTGTATTTAATCAACCTTCTTCATTTTCGCTAAAAATTCTTTAGGACCAATGAAACCCGAAAACCTTAACTCTTCAATCTCCTCCCCGTTTTTATTGAAAAATAGCACAGTTGGTATCCCTCTGATATGAAATTGATTTTCAACTCCTTTCACAAAATCACTCCTCTGGGTCGTATTCATCTTCAGAGAAACAAACCTCCTGGATTCATCCACTACCATTTTATCTGAAAATGTTTTGTGATCAAGTTCCTTACAGGGAATACACCAATCAGCATAAAAATCAATGAACACAGGTTTACGCTCAGTTTTTGCCTGTTCAAGTAACGAGTATTCAAAGGAATGCCACTCGATTCCAACCGATTGTTCCTTTGGAAATGTAAACCATATTCCCAGTAGAAAAATAATACCACCAATGCTCCACCTGACGGTGCTGAACACTTTCCCTCCTGAAGATTTCTCCAGCTTCCCGAGATAGACACCACCTCCGATTAAAAGCAAAACCAACAAAATCCGGTATACCTGCTCAGATAAAAGTGTTTGAATAAAATACAACGCCATTCCAATTAAAATAATCCCGAAAAGTTTCCTGACCCAAACCATCCAAGTACCCGATTGAGGAAGACTTGAAACCATACCTGAAAAAGTTCCCAGAATTAAAAATGGCAGACCAAGCCCGAGTGCAAGAGTAAAAAATAGCCAGAAGCCAAGAAATGGGTTACCCTTTTCCCCCACAAAAATAAGCAGACTTAGAACGAATGGTCCAATGCATGGAGCTGCGATAATCCCGACGGTGAGTCCCATAAACAACGAGCCAAATATCCCCGATCGTGATTTCCCACCTAATTTTGTCAGTGATTGGGGTACGCGAATTTCATACAGTCCAAACATACTGAGGGAAAGTCCTACCAGCACTAGTGCAATTAAAATCAGAATAACTGGATTCTGGAGTGCCCTCCCAAACATTGATCCCGTTGTAGCAGCAATAGTGCCTAATATTGAATAAGTTAGAGCCATTCCAAAAACATAAAACAGCGCAAGTAATAATGACTTTGATATTTTCCCAGTTGACTGACTGCCAAAATAGCTGATAGTAATTGGAATTAATGGATAGACACAGGGTGTGAGATTTAGCGCTAATCCACCGATAAAAACCAATAAAAAGGTAATAAACAATCCCCGACGATTCATCCAACCTGCGATATCCCACGAATCCTCCCCAGATATCTCATACGAAGGGGAGGCCATATTAGAAAATATTTTCTGATTTATCCCCTGTCCCTCGATCCCTTCCTCAGCGATATTCAATCCAACCTGCCAGTTAACGTCATCAGGGGGAAGACACATTCTATCATTACATGCCTGATAGTGCAGTTTTCCAGAGACATACGTCTCTCCAGTGGGAAAATCGGATGCAAGGCTTACTGATGAAATAATAGTTATTTCTTCACTAAATATTGGAATTTTATCGTCACTAAACGTGAATTTCTTTCTTTCCGCTTCTGGAAACTTCTGCTCGCCAAAAGATATTCCAGCAATGGTGTCAAATACTACTTCTGTCGGAATTTGAAATTCACTTTCCACAACATCTGCATTGATGTGCCACCCATCTGATATGTCGCACTTCAGTGCAAGATAAAAACTTTCCCCGGGATGGATGCCATTTCTTGATAGAAACGCCTTCACCGAAACAATTTCTTCTGGAACAGCAATACCAACCTGTCCTAGAGATAATGAATGAAAGCCCACAACGACAAGGACAAATATGAAAATATATTTCTTCTTAATTCTTATTAAACTCACTGGAGGTCCTCCATTAAACCTTAAAAGAATTCTTCCTTCCAAAATTGATCGATATTCTGCACATTATACTAGGTGGGTATTTTCAATGGGTTATCATTATTATCAATAAACTGCCAGGTATAAAACAGACAAACAAAATGAATATCAGATGAATAATTAAGTTCAAATCTTCGACCTTAACCACTGCCTGAATTGGTATTGCCGAGTTTGATGACGGGTTATTTTTTTCTTCAGATCTTCTATCTTTTCTTCTGCGGCAATCCTTCCATTTTCGATAAATTCATTGGTGTATTGAAATGATGACCAGTGAGCCCCTTTTACATCCGGTGAAATAATAAAATCCGCTTTTTTTGCCAGTTCATCCGCCAGGTGTACAGATTGAATCTGGTCCGACCTGGCCAGAATGTCTAACATATTCAAGTTACCAAGATTCCTCATCTTCTTTCGGGAAATATCAACAGCAATTGTAAAATCTACCTCTGATTTCAACAAACTATTTATGGGTAACGGGGTACTGACTCCTCCATCCATTAAAAGTTGATTATCCTGCAGTATGGGTCTCACATAACCGGGGATTGAAGAACTTTGAACTACAACATCAATCAAATTCCCTGTAGTGTACTGAATCCCTGTACCACTATTCAAATCCGTAGACACCACACTGAGATGAATCTTCAATTCCTTAAAAGTCCGTACCGGAAGAAGGTACCTGATCGTTGCCTCCAGTTTATCTCTGTCGATAATACCTTTTCGAGTCATTGTTAGGTTTAAGATGAGTTTGTCCTTCGCAATTTTACCGATTTGACTGATAATAGAACCCAATTCTTTCCCATCTCTCTTTAATCTCCGTGTACCCATAGATTTAAACTCTTCACTCGCTAACATATCACGATAACGCTCTTCCATCCAATAGGGATCTAATGTAGCTGCATACATCGCACCCATAATAGCCCCAGCAGATGTACCAGCAATACTATCAATGGATATACCGTAATCGTGAAGGACTTGGAGTACACCGATATGCGCAGCGCCTCGGGCTCCACCTCCTCCTAAAGCAAGTCCAATTTTTAATGACTTACTCATTTGCCCTCCTTAATGTTAATCTCAAGCTCTTTATCTGTTGTTATCCTAACCTTCATCTGTACAGGATCAATGGGATTGTCTCCATCCGGGAGATGATAGTTGGGATTTAATTTTTTGGGTGTATCCACACTCACAATAGAATCTAATACTTCCTCACCTTGAATAATCTGACCAAATACAGTATACTTATTATTTAGTTGTGGGAGGCTGTCCATACATATGAAAAATTGACTCCCAGCACTATTCTCATCCATAGAACGAGCCATTGAAACAGTACCTCGAATGTGACTGCGGTTATTAAATTCCGCAGGAAGTAGCCAACTGTCAGGATCATCCTCATTACCAATTCCGTAAAACTTGCCCGCTCGTCCACCCATTCCATCATTGAACCGATCATCATCCCTGGAGTTTGGATCTCCCCCCTGAATCACAAATCCGGGTACTACCCGATGAAAGGTTGTGCCATCAAAATATCCCTCACCTGCCAGAGTTTTAAAACTCTCTACGTGTTTGGGAGCATCATTCTCAAAAAACCGAATGACCATCGGACCGTAGTCTGTTTCAATAACCGTCAGATCTACAGATTTTTTCCCGCAACCTGTCAGGATAATTATTATCGATAATATTAACCCAGAACATAGATAGTAAAACTTTTTCATCTTTTTTCGCTCCTCCCTCTTGATTCAATTGAAATACCCTTCCTACACAGAGGACACTCATCAGGTTCCCAGGAAATCGCAGGATATTTCAGAAGCGTTTTTGTGGGACATCCAAAATCAGCCCGGGTTTGACTACGATCCACTAAGCAGACTATCCCAACAGGTACTGCTCCATATTGTTTAACAACTTCCACCAATTCTACTACAGAACCACCTGTTGTGATAATATCTTCCACTATGAGGACTCGATCACCAGAGTTTATTTGAAACCCCCTACGAAGTTGTAACTTCCCATTCATTCTTTCAGCAAAAATACCTTTGGTACCAATAACTTTTGCTGTTGTATAGCTGAGCAGGATACCCCCAATGGCAGCACCAAGAACAACATCAATAGCTTCGTTATCAAATTGATCAGCCATCATCACTCCCAACTTCTCCACTATCTCAGGATTTTCCAGCAACCTGAATTTTTCAAGATAGACATCACTGTGCCTTCCTGAGGTGAGTTGAAAGTGTCCTTCGAGAATAGCCCCCGATGATTTCATAAGAGTAAGAAGTTCTTTCAAAGATTCCTCCGTAGATCAAATAGTGCGTCATTCATTTGTTCCTGAAAATTCCTGGCAGAAGCTCGAATTGCTCCCTCACTCTGGTCTCCAGCATACAAAATGCTACGAGATACATTTATAATCGCTACACCATCCCGGTTTCCTTCCTTCACTGCAACTTCCAGATCTCCACCCTGTGCGCCTATTCCCGGAATCAGAAACGGCAAATTACCCGATTCCCGACGAACTTCTGCTATTTCATCCCCTTGGGTCGCTCCAACCACCAGTCCGCAATTACGATTTGCATTCAATCTTTTGACCATTTTGATAACATTCATATAAACCGGTTTACCATCAGCTCGCAACAGTTGCAATTCTCTGGCACCTGGATTTGAGGTCAGGCAGAGTACAAATACCCCTTTCTCAGGTCTTTCAATAAATGGGGAGATGGAATCGGAGCCCATATAAGGAGAAACAGTTACAGCATCAAAACCAAAATGATCAAATATTGAGATTGCATACTGCCTTGCTGTATTTCCAATATCACCTCTCTTGGCGTCACAGATCAAGATAGAATCCTTCCCAATATATTCCAGCATTTCCTCCAACCACTGATATCCTTTACTTCCCCATCTCTCAAAAAAAGCCATATTGGGTTTATAAGCCACCGCAACATCCAGCGTTGCATCGATAACCTTTAATGTATATTTTCTTAAGTCCTCAAGAGTCGGAGATGATTTTATCTCTATCCTGTCGGGATCCATATCAATTCCTATGCACAAAATAGATTTCTTCTCAGATATTTTCTTGATAAGTTGTGTTGTAAAATTCATAACGGTTGGCAAAATTACGTAGATAAAGGTGGAGATACAATGGAAAGAAATTCACGACAGGAACCGGTTAATAATTAAAGAAAAAACAGATTAATTCAAAACAATTCTATTGACACATTGTTGTTACAAGTCTTATTCTATCAGTACAAATAAATTGGTTTTTAAGCGTATTTCATTCTTTCCGGTTTCGAGACCATCTTCAAATGTATGCAATTGAAAACAACGTGATAAAAAAAGAAAAAAACATAAAACCTTCATCAACCGGCGAGAAGTATCCCGAACAGCTCACGCTGGAAATTGCTGAAACCACCCGATCCAAGATCATTGCTTCTTCGCCTTTAAATTTTCAGATTGAACTGATAGAGCGGGTTGGGGAAATAGACATTCCTCAATTGATCCTGATTTCCGAATCTCTGGTTGAGGAATATAATGAAAACATCCGCCTGACCAAACCTGCTATCCGGAAATACTTCAATTATCCCCAAACACTTCCTTTTGTGGCACGTTTTCATGGGGAAATTATTGGGTACATCATTGGTGTTCCACTGGCATTATTTTCCAACGATCCATCCTTTCAATGTGATAAAAATATTGGGGAGAATAATACGCTCTACACTTATGCCTTCGTGATGATGAAAAAATACAAAGGAAGTGGGTTGGGTAAAACATTGAAGAGAGTATACCTCAGCTGGGCGAAAAAGAAAGGATTCAAATACGTAACAGGTCACGTCCGTGAAGGGGTATCAAAAAAATTTTCCGGCGAAGTGGAAATTATAGCTCGTTTTGATAACTGGCACCAGAGTGGTAAAACATTTGAATACTACCGGCGTGTCTTGAAATATGGCAATAAATTTAAAATTCGTGCTACCAATCCGCCCATAGCTTCAAAAATTTAAATATATAAAATTTTCCATTTTCCTGGAAATAACTAATGAGTCTACTCCGAAAAGGAATTTTATGCAAAGTATAAGATTATTAAATTCATATATTGTTGAAGATAGCTTTTTAATACCTGTCAGGCTTCCGACTGATTCGCGGTTTCTGGATTGCACTCACTAATCCAATAATCTCACATGCCGCCCCTTCTCCACAGATAACTGACGGGAGCTTTTTATACACTTTTTCTATTTACAAATACTAAAATTCTGCGTAATATTGCTATAGAGCTTTTTCCCATACGTTTTTAAGAGTCGTACATAGTTTCCCCTGGCTGATGTCGGTAGTTTTGGAACCTTCAATAATAAAAATAGGGAACTGTACTCCGGGTGTCGAAAGCAGGCCTTTCCTGCTCTGATTTATCGGTGTTTGGATGAAGGAAACTTGAGCCATTCGGGAGGTGCCCACCGTGATAAAAACGGTTTCCATAAACGCCCATCAACCGGGGGAATATTTTATTATTGATAGAAAATACAGGTTAGAAACAAAAGGGAAATCAGCTATTGTGAAAACATCGACCTTAACTGATCATCGAAAGCTTTAAATCCCTCCTTATTAAACAAAACAAATTGCACTTTTTTCAATATTTTTGCTGATACAAGATAGTCCACCGTTTCTTCAAACATAATTTTAGCACAGTGATGAATTTCGAATCCCCCAACTCCGGTCCCAATAGCAGGAAATGATAGAGTCGTAATCCGATTCTGCTCCGCCAGTTCCAAACATCGATGTGTTACCTTCCGGATGATTTTTTCATCCGTTTGAAGATCCTGACCCATGCCAGCGGCGTGAATGACATACTTTGCAGTTAACTTCCCTCCTGTTGTTATAACTACATCTCCAACTTCAATAGGCCCTTTTGCCACCGCTTCATCTTCGATAATCTGCCCGCCTTTCCGCTTAATTGCTCCCGCCACTCCTGCTCCCATCCAGAGATAATTGTTAGCCGCGTTCACAATTGCTTCAGTTGATTGTTCCGTGATATCCCCCTGAATAATCTCTAAAGTTACCTGCCCAATGTTAATTTTCATATTTACTCCCATTTTCTGACAATGCTCTAATCCGTGACACTTGAGCGTGATGTCCCCTTATGGTAAGACTCACTCTATCCGCATCGTATACAGAATCAAGAACCTCCACTTGGTCGTATATCGAAGAAATCTCCTTCCAGCGAGAAGGATCAAACGAAACTGTAGCAGTTCTATAGGATCTGTCCATAATCTCAACCACCCTCTCTAATAATTTATCAAGTCTTAAGTGGTTCAGTGCTGATATAAAAACCGCTTCAGGATATCGGGATTTTAACGATTGAAGAACTGGGGAGTCTTCAATGATATCAATTTTGTTCATCACCAGGATTGGTTCCTTGTCCTCGGCACCGATGGACATCAACACTTCACGAACAGTTTGCAGCTGTTCGTCAATTACAAGGCTATCTGCCTCGAGAACAATCAGGAGGATATCGGCTTCGAGAACCTCTTTGAGGGTACTACGGAATGAAGCTACAAGAGTATGTGGCAATTTTCGGATGAAACCGACGGAATCGCTAAGTAAAATTTTATGATTGTTGTCTAAATTAAGGACACGGATTGTTGTATCTAAAGTTGCAAACAGCTGATCTTGAACAGGAATATCTGCCCCTGTGAGAGCATTCATCAGCGTTGACTTTCCAGTATTTGTATATCCAACAATAGCCACACGAAATTCATCTCGTCTCTGTTTACCCTGAACCTCACGCTGCTTTTCGATTTTTTTTAAATCCCGACGGAGCCTTGCAATGTGATCCCGTATCAATCGTCTATCTACTTCAATCTGAGTCTCACCCGCACCAGCACGAGTCCCAATCCCTCCCATTTGACGTTCAAGATGTGTCCACATCCGGGTCAAACGTGGCAGTAAATATTGCAACTGAGCTAACTCCACCTGCGTTTTTGCCTCCTGTGTTCGAGCATGCTGTCTAAAAACGTCCAGAATAAGACCCGTTCGATCAATTACCTTTATGTTATTTACCAGTTTGAGGTAGTTCCTGACCTGAGATGGTGATAGTTCATCGTCGAAAATAATGAGTTGCACTCCCAGAGCTTTTGCCTGATTTATAATCTCCTCAGCTTTCCCTTTACCAATGAAATAACGCGGGTTGATACGATCCCTTTTCTGGACGAATCTCCCGATCACTTCGGCACCAGCTGTTACTGCTAACTGTTCCAGTTCATCAAGATGTTCGGTGACTATTGTCTCGGTTATTTCGTGATGAATTGTCCCAACAAGAAATGCCTTTTCAGTTGGAGTATTATTCCTGTCAATCATTCTCTCAATTCCTCTTTTCGTACTCGTCCCACCCAAGATTCTATAGCCAGCATTACCAGAGCAGCTAATAAAAACAAACGCCACAACTCGGTACCCCGCCGAGCCTCTCGGACAGAAGCTATGGGATCATCCTGCCAAGTAACCAAACGTGTTCTGTCTGCAGGAAAGTAATCAAACAACTGTCTTTTTGAAAGTCTATTCGCTGGATCCTCATCTCGAGAAATATTTACCACAAAGGAAAAAAAATGTTTTCCGCCAGCTAACAAATCATACACACCAACCTCATCAAGCTCATCCATGACCAATTCTTCGCTCTGATATTCTGGGACAAGTAAAGACCGCTGTCCTGATGGTTTCCACATCTCAATTTCTTTAGACAGAACACTCTGATCCAATGGAATGGTAAAAGAGTCACCGACAGTATACGTTCGATCGAACCTGCTTTCGGTGGTGCAATAGACAAGCATTCGATGGAGTAAAGGAACAAATAATCCCCGTATCGGCATATCTGACCATCGCAAACTAGGAAGGATAGAAAAAATAAATGTGCTTTGACTGGGATTTATCATTTCTAGAAGGAGAGGATCCCCATCCGACAGAGTTAACAGAACCTTATCATTTTGATTCATCTCCAATTTAATATGTTTAAACACCTGAGGCATCTCATCCTCCAGATCTTTCAGTCCAAAATCAGCAAATATAGGATGATCCAAATCAATATCCATGACCTCGTGAAACGCATTACCTCCTAATTCAACTAACCCTCTTGCGTGAGGAAAAGAAAGGGAAGAGATGAGAGAATGGAAGGATTTTTTGGCGTATTCCTCACCAAGAAATACGATTAAATCATATCCACCTTCCATATATTTATCCAATTCATCCAGCACTTTCTGTTGAAATTGTGGGGGATCAATAAGGATTAATACATCTGTATTCGAGAGATTTAATGTGTTTGGATTAGGGTTAAACAGCTCCTCAACTATGACAAATTCTGAGTCAACATTAATTGACGTGAGAGCATATCTCAAAAGCAAAATATCGTCCTCAGTTTGGCCAACTACTTTGCACCTGATCTGAGGTGGTATAGCAAACTGAAAGAAAATTTGATTATCCAATAAATAATCATCTTCTGGTATCTCAATAAATCCATGGACAAACCCGCTATATTTGGGATATGCTTGAAAAAGAAAGTCTTTACTTTTCATAGGATCAAGGTCAGAGACTACCTGTCCCATCCGATCATCATCGAAATAGAGTTGAATGGGGATATTCTTTCTAGGAATTTTTCCTTTATTATTCACCTGGACAGAAATATCCACCATTTGACCGGGTAATCTTAATTGAGAAATTACCTCTGCCGATGAGACGGATACATTATCCACAATATCAGGTTGTTGAAACAGGAAAAAACGCCATTTTGAAAAGCCATCACCTTCACTGACATCCCGGCTACTTTCGTACAGTACTGTACCTGGATCAATTTGAGGAAAATCGCTGAATAGATAAAACTCACGATTTGCTCTATGAAAGGAGCTTTCATCAGAAAATTCCGTCTCCCTTAACAGGTTATTGATTACTTGCCAGAGGTTGTCTTCCCCCTTTGATTCCTCAATATTGTTTAACACATCCTGTACGTCTTGCGAAGATACTAATTCACCAGAGAAATGCCGGCTAAGGGGGGTTGTTTGATAAATGTCAAGATTAATATCACCTTCCACATTTTCTAGTATGTTAACAACTATATTTTTCGCCCTGTTAAGCAGAGACTCTCCGTCATATTTCGCCGACATGGATGCAGAATTATCCAATAAGATAACCATTTTCACCGTTTGAGATCCTGTACCCAATGGAGGGAAATAACCAATTTTAACCGGTCTTGCAAAAACCAAAACAATACATACGATGGCCAATGTCCTAAGAATCAACAGCAACCACTGTCGAAGTTTCAATTTCTTAATAGTCTCATGTTCCAATTCTTTGATGAATCGAATGGAACTGAAATGAACAGTACGTGTTCTTCTAAGACTGAACAGATGAATGATTATAGGGATGGTGGCTGCCAGGAGCCCCCAGAGAAGTGTCGGTGCTAAAAAACTCATACAAATAAATTCCCAACAGAAATTGTTGCAGCTACCGTGATAGGAATCATAAGATTATCGTTAATCGGGGATGGTAATAATTCAATAATAGTGGCAGTAATAACCCCACAGACTGCTGGAAATCTTGGGAGTTCTGGGAAGCAGAAAACGATAGCGATACCAATTATAAAAAAGGTTGCTGTCCCCTCAGCAGACTTACCTAAAAGTGGGATTTTTCCCCATTTCACACCAACTAACGCTGCCAGGGAGTCAGCCGTTGTAAGTATCAATAACGCAACGACTGCAACTTCTTTCTCAAAAATTAATATTGTCACAAAGGATCCTATGAGAGTAAACGTAGCCCCTGTAAATGACCTTTCTTCGCTGACACGTACAATTTTGCCGAAGATAAATTCAAATATCTTTCCTACTAAAGGGGTTCTCATCCGCAGTATTTCCACTACTAATATTCCGATAGTTCCAATACCCAAAATCCATAACATAATTGATCTATTAAAATAAAAATAATAACTAAGTGGAACCAATGACCAGAAAATATGAATGAGTTTCCTATATATTTCGTGTTGGTATTTCAAAATCTCACTTTTTTTCCATCAAACTTCTGTACACATCATCAAGATCAAGAATGCTAACGGTAATATCAACTGGGACTGGACGATCCAGGATGGTTTCAGCCTCGATTGATTGCTCTAACACTGTATTGGGTAGGAGGTCCTCATTTTGCCTGTAATAAATACGACCCACCTCCAGTCCTTCTCGATGTAACAATTCTTTTGCCTGCTCCAAGCTTAATCCAAATAATTGGGGAACCTGGTAAAAGTCCGGTGGTCTCCCTAGACTGACAATAATGGTCATTCCACTTCCCGGCCGAAGATAGTCTCCGGCTCTTGGATGCTGCCATTTAATCACATTCTTGGGTACCTCTGAGTCATATTCACTTAATTCAGATTCGATACGGAGTCGAGATTCTTGAATTTCCAATTTCGCACTTCTGATGGATTTCCCCACCACATCGGGCACCATCAACATTTTCTCACGTTCGGATAAGGTCAATCGCACCCTACGCCCCGGTTTTACACGCATAAAAGACTTGGGATACTGGTCAATTACCGTCCCTGGGAGGAATTGATCAGTGTACTTCACATCCCCTTTAAGGACAGAAAATCCCTCAACTTCCAATCGATTCCTCGCCTCCTCAAAGGGTAAACCCACTACATTGGGAAGATACCGGCTTTGAGAATGAGACACATACAAAGGCATCACAATTTTATCGAACAACAGGAAAAACATTCCTGTTACTATGCATACAATAAAAAGATATCTAATGAATATTCGGATCACTGTTTAATTAACTTTACTGCAAATACACCATCCATATTATCGCGAGGAGGAAAGGTGCAGATGGCACTCCGATTATCAATGAAATTTGAATCAATTCTTGTTTCTAAGAGAAAAATATAAAAGTCATCGTTGAGATGTAAGAACTTTTCAATGACACTCCAATTTTCCTCCGGTTCAAGACTGCAGGTTGTGTAAATAATCTCGTTACCTGACTGAATACTTAAGGTAACATTGTTTAAAATAGCGAGTTGAAGTTGCTGCATCTCCTGGATATCTTCCTTTCGCCGTCGCCACCTCAAATCAGCTCTCTTTGCCATGACACCTGTCCCAGTACACGGTACATCTATTAAAATAGTGTTAGCGGGTGGATAATGATCCATTGTGGCATCTTTCTTCTCAACAGTGATATTATGCAACCTTAACCTCTTTATATTTTCTTTAATCTTTTCCAAGCGATCCTCATTCACGTCATATGAATGAATGGTGATATTGTTTCCAAAACGTTCTGCCAGATAGGTCGATTTCCCTCCGGGTGCAGCACAGACATCCAGAATATAATCCCCTTTTTTACCCTCTATAAGATTGGTCACCATTCCACCTGAAATGTCCTGAAATGAAAAATATCCTGCTTTGAATTCATCGCTATTTCTTAAATGAATAATACGATTTACAAAATAAAAATTTGAATCAAATTCACATTTTTTCCAATCAATCTCTGAATGTGTTAGAAACTTTTCTAATGTTTCACTGTCAATCCTTAATTGATTTCGGCGAATTGTAAATTGAGGTATAGAATTATTCCACTGGCATAGGTCTATGGTATTCGAAAAGCCAAAATGTCTCAACCACCGGTCAATCATCCAAGAAGGATGAGATGTCAATGATGAAATTTCCTCAACACTACTTTCACCGGAAAGGGTATCAATGTCGGGCTGATATGTAGAATCAACTTGCCTTAATATTGAATTAACAAGTCCACCAGCCTTTATGTTCACTAATCCTATTGCCAGATTTACAACGCTATTTACTATCGCATAGGAAGGCGTTCTTTCACGAAAAATCAATTCGTAACATCCCAACCGTAAAATATTCTTTAATCGATACTCAACTTTTTTGTACCGACGGTTATACAAAGTTGAGAGAACATAATCGAGATATCCCCGCCAACGGGTGGTCTCCTGAACAAGATGAGTGATTGTCGTCCTTTCCGATTTAGGTAAGGAATGTGAGCTGAAATAGTCTGAGAAAAGGTGGGATAGTTGAGGATTTCCTCGATCAAATTCGGTAAGGATCTGAATGGTGTGAAAACGGGAATCTTCTCGTTTAACCAAGAATAAACCCTGATTTAATCCGTGCTCCTAACAAAAATTTTTCCACTGACATCCTCTGTTTCCCTTCTAATTGCACATCCAGAATCTTTATACACCCTACGCCACATGACACAACCAATTGGTTGTGATTACACTCCACTACTTCCCCAGGAGTCGTAGCAGGTCTTGAAGATGGTGAAGATTCCAAGATTTTTAGTCGTTTTCCCATCAAAAACGTGTGAGCGGCTGGAACGGGAGAAAGGGCTCTAATAAGATTGTGAACTTCAAAAGCAGATTTTAACCAATCGATGCAACACATCTCGGGAGTAATTTTTGGTGCATTGGTTGCCTTTTCTTCCTTCTGACTCTCAGTTTGAAACTTTCCACTCACAATTAGGTTGATTGTATCTAACATAATGTGTGCTCCCAAACGAGACATCCGATGGGAAAGATTTCCACCATCATCATCCGGGAAGATCACGACTTTCTTCTGTAAAATTATATCACCGGTATCCACTTTAGGTTTTAGGAAGAAAGTCGTTAATCCTGTTTTTGACTTACCATTCATCAACACCCACTGGATGGGAGCTGCACCTCGATATTTAGGTAACACGGATGGGTGAAGATTGACAGATCCTATTGCAGGTATTTTCAAAAGACTTTTAGGTAAAATTTTAAAAGCTACAACGATGAATAGATCGGCATTCATCTCCTGAATGGACTCTTGAAACATATTGTCTTTTAATGAGGCAGGTTTCAGAATTGGGATGCTGTTTTCGCTGGCAAATTTTGCTACTGCTGTCGGAAGGTATCTTCTCCCCCGACCTCGGGGCTTGTCAGGATTCGTCACGACTGCTATAAGATCATGTTGGGAATGATGGAGTAAAGATAAGGTAGGAATCGCAAAAATTGGATTCCCCATAAAAATTAGGCGCATGGCGCTACGATTTATAAAACAATTCCAGATAAATCTTTTTTAGTCTCTTTTACTTGAGAAGAGTTGGAGATCTCCTTCAACTTCTTCTTAAACTGAATCAATTTCAATGGACTGATTCGATTCACAATGAATATCCCGTTAAGATGATCCATCTCATGTTGGATAACTCGTGCCATTAATCCATTAAATTCTCTTTCTTGATATTTTCCTTTCCGATCCTGATATTTAAACTTGATAAATTCAGGACGATCCACATCAACCCTTATTTCTGGGAGACTGAGACACCCTTCTTCAACAACAGACGAACCCCAACTTTCTATAATTTCACCATTAACAAACACCTCAGGTTCAGCATATTCATCATAAACGCTTATGTCCACAACCGCAAGGCGTAAATCAAAACTAACTTGATTGGCAGCAAGACCCATTCCCTCATTTTCATACATTGTATCAAACATATTCCCAATCAAGTCAGATAGACCGTCAAAGTCCTCAACTCTTTTTGTCAGTTTACGTAAAATGGGCTTACCATATAAGCTAACATCCAGGACAGCCATTACTTTTCCTTATCTTTTGAACTTTTTGAGACCAAATTTGCAATGGCACTTTTAGACACATGAATCGATACATTTTTATCTATAGAGAGAATGAGAATCGAATCCTTTTCTATTATTCTCGTAATCTTTCCATAAATTCCACCACTAGTCACGACATGATCTCCTTTCTTCAGGTTTTCTAGCATCTGCCGTTTTTCTTTTTGGCGCTTTGTCTGAGGTCGGATCATTAAAAAATAAATGATTAAGAATATTAGGATGAATGGTAAAAATTGTGCTAATCCTCCCCCACCCGGTGTTTGACTACTTTGTGCTAGTAATATTTCCAATTTAATTCCTCCCTTTTGTTAACAAAATTACATCCACCCTCCATGAAAATCAAGGCATTAACAATTGAAAAAAAGAATAATTGTTTTCACCAACTTTAGTGATGAAAATAATCGTATACATCTCTAAATGCAAAGATTGAGTTTTCGCTATTTACAAATTAAAATTTACAGAATAAAAGTGGTTTGAAAGTTAGATAAATATTATAGGGATGATGTTTTTACCGAATGAGCTCGGTTAAAAATAAATTTACTTAATAAATTAAAGTCAAAGACCCCGCTTATTTTGCGTATGGAAAAATAAACTGAAAAAACGCTTTCCATTTGGGAAGCGTTTTTTCCATCTAAGTAATCTGCTATTTCTTAAAGATCCACAGGAAGAATAGTAATGCTATAACTCCTACAATGCCTTCTCTAGAAAAACTGGCAACAACTTCACCGACATTTTCAACAACACCTGTGGTTCCAGGAAACAGGATATCGATAATGATAAAGAGTAAAATCAGCGCAACACCCAATTCAAAAAATGTTTTCAACCACGCGGTTATACCATTAATTGTATCTTTTAATCCTGCCATATTATCTTTCCCTTTCCCTATTGATTAGTTACCGATCCTTTCCCTCTCCTCCCATTGTTTTCTATAAAATATGGAAAGGAAGGGGGGGCGTCCCCTCAAACCGAGGGGACGAGTATTTTTTCTTAATTACTTATTTCCGGTAGATTGCCAGAAAGACTATGAAGGCAATAAGACCAACTATTCCTTCATCCACAAAGCTGGCAATCAGATCAGCGATATTAGCTACAATACCGGTAGTTACACCAAACAAAATATCCACTACCAGAAATACCAGAGCAAGAGCCAAACCGAGATCCACAATATCTTTCGCCCATCCTGTAATTGTGGTAAATGTATCTTTTAAAGTAGCCATTGTAAACCCTCCTTTTTTGTTGTTAGTTGGTGATTATCACTTCCCAAATTATGGGGAAGATAATCCCATTTTCGCCAAATAATTCTTAATAAGAAGAAATACTTCGATTCTAGGATAAGAAATACATTGTTGGCATTCCCACTTAATGCCAACTTCACTGACTTTTTTACCAAAACACTCTAAGTTTATATTCATATAAATATTTTTCGTATGTGATGGTAATCACATTTTAAATTAAAGTCAAGAAAAAATTTAAATTGCAACATCATGGTAATATAACTGACCTTTTCCTGAGTCGGAGTGAATTTGTTACAACAGATACCGAACTCGCAGCCATAGCTGCAGATGCAATAACAGGACTCAATAAAATCCCAGTAAAAGGGTATAATACCCCTGCAGCCAGCGGAATGGCGATAGTATTGTAAATAAAAGCAAAAAAGAGGTTTTGTTTTATTATTTTCACGGTCAATTGACTCGGTTTAATAGACTTAGGAATACCTGCAATATTATCTCCAAGAAGAGTAATGTTGGACGTTTCCATGGCGACATCTGTTACAGTACCAATAGCGATACCCACATCTGATTGAGCCAGAGCAGGAGCATCATTGATACCATCTCCCACCATTGCTAAAACTTGTCCTCTGGACTGAAGCTTTTGAATTTCATTTGATTTATCCTCGGGAAGCACTTCAGACATGACTCGTTTGATCCCGATCTGAGATGCAACAGCATTTGCTGTTCGACTGTTGTCACCAGTAATCATTACCACGTCTAATCCCATCCCCTTGAGAGTTAAAATCACATTCTAACAGCCAGATTTACACCTACAGAATGTACTCCATCAACATCCCATATGACATTCTCAACTGAAGAAACACATGAAGCACAGTGCATCCCTCTGATAGCGATTGACTCCTTTGCTAACTCTCTCGTTGTACTCCGTGACCTATTTTTTTCAGATTTCATATAAACTGTTTTACCATAAATGATTTAACTAACCTGGATAATTCGCCACAAAGACACCAAGACACTAAAAAGAATTGATAATAATAGACTTACCGTTACAGTAAAGAAGGGAATTTTAATCTGAAATTCCTTTATTCCATTTCTGTGTCCCGAAGTTTCGGGATCAATAAAAACTTTGTGTCTTCGAGACTTTCTCCACGGAGTCCCAGTGGGAGTGGCTGGTGTTGTAAATCCCGCCT